>NZ_CP015733.1 GCF_001750145.1 Arthrobacter sp. U41 | reverse complement strand
GCGCGTATCCAGGGACTGCTCCGTGCACATCTGGCAGCCCATCCGGGACGCCCGGACGTTGCGCTGACGGAGCACCTGATGGCTCTCGAATCTCTTACGAGACTCCCCACGGATGCCGAGAACCCGTCGTCCCGTCCCGGCGCACCTTCCCCGGAGTCCAGGGAAAGCATGACCTTGCGGATCGAGAGGATATTGAAGGGCCGGATGCTGGTGACCGCGTTCCAGCCGATCCGTGAACTATCCACCGGTAAGGTCCTGGGAGCCGAAGCGTTCACGCGGTTCGGCAACGACGGGGACGGCACACCGGGGCAGTGGTTCGCCGCAGCCGCAGAAGTTCAGCTTGGCAGGGAGCTTGAACTCGCGGCCGTGGAGGCGGCCCTCACCTCAGCTGTGAACCTTCCGGCGCACGTGTACGTTGCACTGAAGCTCTCACCAGCCACCTGCCTGGACCCGCTCCTGCCGGGGCTCCTCGAGGAATCCATGGTCGCTGTGGACCGTATGGTCCTCGAACTGACTGAGGCCTTGACCGTTGATGAGCCCGCAGCCCTGACTGCCGCGCTGGCGCCCCTGCGCCGAGGGGGGCTCCGGCTGGCGGTTGACCACGTGGGTTCGTACGTCGATTCGATCCGCCAGATTAGGCAAATCCGCCCGGACTTCATCAAGCTCGACCGAACCCTCATCGCCGGTATCGAAACCGACGCCCTCCGCCAAGCCTTCGGCGAGGTCATGACCGAATTCGCCGGTCAGGTCGGAGCCGTTCTCATCGCGGAAGGCATAGAGACCCGCGAGGAACTTGCCGTGCTCACCAGTCTCGGAATCACCGCAGGTCAGGGCTACTATCTCGGCCGGCCCACGGTCCGGCTCCGGGACTGGACCCAGTGGAACGAGCCGGTCCGGGAATTCCGGCCGCTGGCGGAGGCAGACGGCGCAGATCCTTCCTGACCACAGGCCGGGCGTAGGGTTCCGTGTCCTCAGGTCGACTGTAGGACGATCGCTGCGTCGGAAGTCAGATCCTGGCGGAGGGATGCTATGGCGGCTTCGGCAGTGCCCAGATATTTGGTGTCGATGTCATCGAGCGGGCACAGACGGCGCGCCAGCAAGGTGGTTGCGGTGGTGATGGCGTCGATGCAGGTCAGCGCACAGGCGTTGTTGGTCGTGTCAGGTGACTGAGGAATTGCGGCGCACAAGAGGATTCTGCGGCAAACCCTGGTGCAGGACTTCGCATCTTCGATGCGGAAATGACGGACCATCGAGGAGCCCACGGCGGCGACGCAGGTGAAGGCCAACACCAGCTCCGGGCCTAGCTCTTCGAGCGTGTCCATCCTCCATTGTTGGCGGGCTGCTGTCTGGAATGCCAGCCGCCAGACTTATCGGACCACTCACGCGACGTATAGCCGTGTGAGGAACCCGCCATTTGACCGCGCAATCGACTTCTCGGCCGGCTTGAAGGCCGGCCCAGCTGCTGGATACTTCCTGACGCTGGAACGGGCTTTGACTGCAGTGTCGCGGGTTCCCGGGCACGGACCGAACTTCAACCCGGACGTGATCGCCAGTTACGCTGCCGGGGTTCCAGGTGGAACGGCCCAAGAGCCGGAAAGGTATTTTCGTCCCGCCTTGTCGGTCTCAATAACGATCGTTTGTGAGACTGACGTGGGTCAACGATGTGACAGTGTCTGACTGAGTAACTGAAGCTTTGAGCGCCGGGGTTCGTGCCTAGCTTTGAAGAGAATTGGCGATCTTGGCGATGACCGTGTTATCGGCGAGGGTTGTGGAGTCGCCGGGGTCGCGTCCTTCCGCGACGTCCTTGAGTAGGCGGCGCATGATCTTTCCCGACCGGGTCTTGGGCAGCTCGGGGACCACCAGGATGGTCTTGGGCTTGGCGATCGGCCCGATCTCCTTGCTGACGTGGTTCCGGAGTTCCTGCACGATCGCGTCTCCGGTGTCCACGGCGTCCCCGCGCAGGATCACGAAGGCGACGACCGACTGGCCGGTGGTCTCGTCCGCGGCGCCCACGACGGCGGCCTCGGCGACGGCGGGGTGGGACACCAGGGCGGATTCGATTTCGGCGGTGGAGAGGCGGTGGCCGGAAATGTTCATCACGTCATCGACCCGGCCGAGCAGCCAGATGTCGCCGTCCTCGTCCTTCTTGGCACCGTCACCGGCGAAGTACATGGTCTCGAAGCGGGACCAGTAGGTTTCCTTGAACCGCTCCGGGTCGCCCCAGATGCCGCGCAGCATGGCCGGCCACGGCTCGCGGATCACGAGGTAGCCGCCGGAGCCGTTGGGCACGGATTCCCCGGCCTCGTCCACGACGTCCACGGCGATGCCGGGCAGCGGGACCTGGGCGGAGCCGGGCTTGGTGGCCGTCACCCCGGGCAGCGGGGCGATCATCTGCGCGCCGGTTTCGGTCTGCCACCAGGTGTCCACGATCGGCGCCGGGTGTTCCTTCCGCTCGCCGTTCTTGCCGGCGTTGCCGCCGATGACCTCGCGGTACCACATCCATGCTTCGGGGTTGATGGGTTCGCCGACGGAGCCCAGGACGCGGATCGAGGAGAGGTCCGACTTCGCGGGGATCTCCTTGCCCCACTTCATGAACGTCCGGATGGCGGTGGGGGCGGTGTAGAGGATGGAGACCTTGTACTTCTCCACGATCTCCCACCAGCGGCCCTGGTGCGGGGAATCCGGGGTGCCTTCATACATCACCTGGGTGGCGCCGTTGATGAGCGGGGCGTAGGCGACGTACGAGTGGCCGGTGATCCAGCCGACGTCGGCCGTGCACCAGTAGACGTCGGTTTCCGGTTTGAGGTCAAAGACGGCCTTGTGCGTGTAGGCGGTCTGGGTGAGGTAGCCGCCGGTGGTGTGCAGGATGCCCTTGGGCTTGCCGGTGGTGCCGGAGGTGTACAGGATGAAGAGCGGATGCTCGGAGTCATGCCCGACGGCGGTGTGCTCGGCGGAGGCGGTCCCGACCGTGTCGTCCCACCAGTGGTCCCGGCCCTCGTGCCAGTCGACGTCCTGGCCGTTGCGCTTGACGACGACGACGTTCTCAACGGTGTGCCCGGAACCGTCTCCCTCGTGGGCCAGCGCCTCGTCGACGGCGGGCTTGAGCGCGCTGGGCTTGCCTCGGCGGTAGGTGCCGTCCGCGGTGACGACGAGCTTGGCCTCGGCGTCATCGATCCGGGACCGGAGCGCCTCGGCGGAGAAGCCGCCGAAGACCACGGAGTGGATGGCACCGATCCGGGCGCAGGCCAGCAGCGTGATGACGGCCTCGGGGATCATCGGCAGGTACACGGCCACCCGGTCGCCCTTGGCGACGCCGAGGGACTCGAAGGCGTTGGCGGCCTTCTTGACCTCCTCGGTGAGCTGGGCGTAGGTATAGGTGCGGGTATCGCCCGGTTCGCCCTCGAAGTAGATCGCGACGCGGTCCCCGTGGCCGTTTTCGACGTGGCGGTCCAGCGCGTTGTAGGCCGCGTTGACCTCGCCTCCGACGAACCACTTCGCGAAGGGAGGGTTGGACCAGTCCAGGGCCTGGCTGAAGTCCTTGCTCCAGCTCAGCATTTCGCGGGCCTGCTTCGCCCAGAAGGCGGGCCGGTCGGCGTCGGCCTCGGCCTCGGCGTACTCTGCGGCGGTAACCACCGCGTTGGCGGCGAACTCCGGCGTGGGTGGAAAGGTCCTGGTCTCAGGGAGCAGGTTTTCAAAGGCGTCGCCCTGCTGTGCCGAGCCTGCGGAAACGGTTGCCGTGGAGATTGGAGTGTCCTGGGACATGTGAACCTCATCATTCATCTCTTGCAGGGGACCATCAGGACAAGGAAAGCCCAGCCTCTCTGGCTGATTCCCTTGGTCCTGGCATTGGGCGGGGCGTCTGTTCTGTTCACCGTTCTAGGGCTTTTCTGGGTCATGAAGGTGGGCACCGATTTGCTCATCGTCGGTGTGCACAAGGACTTTGAGTGGGTGTTGCCGTGCCTGAGCTGAGGCACCAAGGATGCAGTCGGTGACCGTCGCCGCTACTCGGGTTCGGATTACTCTGCGAAGGCTCCGCGCACCAAATACTGGATCGAATCCCTTAGCTATCAAATGCTTGATGACGTCGTCTTCGATACTGATTTCGATGGACTTCCGGCGTAGGCGTGCGCGCAGAATTTCGAGTTCATTGCAAGCAATCTGGTGGGCTGTTTTGTCGTCCAGGTGGGAGAAAACGACAGTTTCGTCGATCCTATTAAGTAGTTCGATGTCGAAGAAGTCTTTGACGGAGGTGCGGAAGATTTCTTCCTCTGTTTGGTGGCCCGCCATCGCAGTCATGCCAGGGGCTAGGGACTGGAGATATCGCGTTACTGCGTGCCGCTTACTTGACCTTCTCCGTGCCACTTTTGTGGAGCCGAGGTTGGATGTCATGAAAACGTAGCAGTTCCGGAAGGAGATTGTTTCCTGTCCGCTGGCCAGGCGGAGGATGCCGTTGTCCATGATCTGCAGCAGTGTTCGTATGACGGTTGGGTGGGCTTTTTCCACTTCGTCGAACAGCACGATGCCTGGAGTGTATGGGTCACCTTCGATCTTGCTTCGGTCGAACAGTGAGAAGTTTTCCTTGCTTCCGGCGTAGCCTGGGGGCGCTCCGGAGAGGGATGCGGCGTAGTGTTCCTGGGCGAGGGCGTTCATGTCGATGCGGCACAGGTCATCCGGCCCGGAACGGAGTTCGGAGGCAATCTGACGGACCAATTCGGTTTTTCCGACGCCGGTTGGACCGACGAGGAGGATGTTTGCCAACGGTCGGTGGGGGTCAGTTATGCCGACGGATGCGATGCTGACGGCGCGTGTGACGGCTTCGATTGCGTTGTTCTGGCCGAGGATGCGGCCGCCGAGGCGGCTGGCGAAGCCGTTTGTGTCAAAGACACCGGGGCGCGGCGGATCCTTTTTGAACGGGTCCGCCGCCTCCCTTGCTGTCTGGTCCTCAACGATGTCTTCCTCTTCGAGGCGCTTGGCGTTCTGTGCGTTCAACATGTCGTTGAGGTACGGCATGGCGTTCTTCCTTTCAGTGCGGCGGGGGTCAGAGTTCCATTGCCTCTTCGACGGGGAGATCCCCGACCCGGCAGCCCGCTACCCCGACAGTGGTCCGGGTGATCGATTCCACGTTTTTCTGGGCTTGTTGGGCGTCTGTGACCCAGGTTTTGTAGAAGTCGAACGGGCAGTCGGCCACGCCCTTGTCCCCGTCTCCGGCGGCGTGGATTCCGGTGTAGCCCCGGTGCAGCAATTTGAAGAGGTGGTTCTGGGACTGATCGTTTTCCCGGGCGTCACGGATCGCGGATACGGAGAGCTGGGCGTACTGGATCCCGTATTCCTCCTCGCCGGTTTCTCCCAGGGTGCGGCCGTCGAAGCCGATGATCGCGGAGTGTCCGAAGTAGGAGTAGACACCGTCGAAGCCAGCGGCGTTGGCGACGGCGACGTAGCAGTTGTTGCTCCACGCCATGGCTTTGGACATGAGGACCTGCTGGTCTTTGGCCGGGTACATGTAGCCCTGGCAGCGGACGATTAGTTCGGCGCCTTTCATGGCGCAGTCGCGCCAGATCTCGGGGTAGTTCCCGTCGTCGCAGATGATCAGGGACATCTTCATACCCTTGGGACCTTCGGTGACGTAGGTCGCCTCTCCCGGATACCAGCCCTCGATGGGGTTCCAGGGTAGGATCTTGCGGTATTTCTGGACGATCTCGCCCTTGTCATTGATCAGGATGAGGGTGTTATACGGCGGTTTTTTGGGGTGTTCCTCATGTTGCTCACCGGTGATGGAGAAGACCCCCCAGGTTTTGCTTTCCCGGCACGCTGCCGCGAAGATGTCGGTTTCTTCGCCGGGAACGGTAGCCGCAGTCGCGTACATTTCGTCGTTGTCGTACATGATGCCCATGGTCGAGTACTCGGGGAAGATGACCAGGTCCATGCCGGGAAGTCCCTTTTTCATGCCGCGGATCATTTCGGCGATGTTTCGGGCGTTCTGCAGTACTTCGCCCTTAGTGTGCAGGCGGGGCATTTTGTAGTTGACGACTGCAACACCCACGGTATCGGGGCTGGAGGAGATGTCACCGTGACGCATTTTGATGTCCTTGATCTGTGAGGGGTTGAAACGGTTTTAGAGTTCTGCGGAATAGAGATGCCGGAAGTTGCTGCTTGGCTTACTTCTGTGCCGGCAGGACGAGGTCCCCATTCTTGTCGGTTGCCAGCATCAGGGAGCTGACGTATTGGGGGGATCCATCCGCGGCAGGGACCGCGGAGGCGATCATGTCGGGGCGTTCAAATTCGATGCCGCTGACGTGGCACCGGAGCAGGACGTCCGAGGGGTTCCCCTCCTCGTCGAGCATGGGCAAATCGATTCCGTCATCCGTTCGGCGAAGGTAGTACTTGCCTTTGGTGATGATTGCCATGAGAGGGGTGGTGAGAACTGCGATGATCACCGCGAAGATCGGGGAGAACGGCTGTACGGCGCTTCCGAAGGCTCCGAAGAACATTGCGATGGAGATACCTGCAGAGAGGATCAGTGAGACGAAACCGACCGGGTTGACTGCGTGGAGCATCCCGCGCCGGAACTCCGGATACATGGGGGAGAGTTTGAGAACGTATTTGTTGATCGCGATGTCGGTCGCGACGGTAACAATCCATGCGATACCGATGTTTGCGTAAAAACCCAGGATGGTGTTGAGGAACTCGAACATGTTCAGTTCCATCAGCAGCAGAGCGATCGCGACGTTGACGATGACGAACACGAGCCGGCCGGGGTAGTGGCGTGTGATGCGGGTGTAGGAGTTGGTCCAGGCCAGCGAACCCGAATACGCATTGGTGACGTTGATCTTGATCTGGGAAATGACGACCAGGATCACGGCCAGGGTCATGGCCAGCCACCCGGGCATCATCTCTGAATAGACACCCAGGAACTGGTGTACTGGTTCCGTTGCTGTACTGGCCGCGGCCGGGTCGAGCTTGGCGATGATGTAGACGGTAATGAAGAGCCCTATCGCCTGCTTGATGGCACCGAATAAGACCCACCCCGGGCCGGCCAGGATCACGGCCCGCCACCATGCGGTCCGGTTGGCCGCTGTTTTAGGCGGCATGAATCGCAGGTAGTCGATCTGTTCGGCGATTTGGACGATGAGGGACAGGCATACGCCGGCAGCGAGCATGACGGCGGCGAAACTTGGGGCTCCGGTCCCGTTCGTACCCTGGTAATCGAAGAAATTGTCAACGGAGCCCGGGTTGGTGATGATCAGATAGCCCATAGGAACAACCATCAGCAACAGCCAAAGCGGTGTGGTCCAGACTTGAAGTTTTGACAGTGTTTTCATGCCGTACACGACCAGAGGAATGACGACGATGGTCGAAACGGCGTATCCGATCGGTTTCGGAACACCGAGGCCCACATAGAGACCTTGGGCCATGATGGAACCTTCGAGGGCAAAGAAGATGAAGGTGTACGTGGCGAAGATGATGTTGGTGATGATGGACCCGTAGTACCCGAACCCCGACCCGCGGGTGATGAGATCCAGGTCGATGTTGTACCGGGCCGCGTAGTAGGCAAGAGGCACCCCGGTAACGAAGATAACGACTGCGGCGACCATGATGCCAAGGAGCGCGTTGGTGGTGCCATGGGCCATGCCGATGGACGCCCCGATGGAGAAGTCCGCCAGGTAAGCAATACCGCCCAACGCGCCGGTTGCGACGACGCCGGCGCTCCATTTGCGGTAGGACCGGGGAGCGAACCGAAGGGTGTAGTCCTCAAGGGACTCCTTGTTCGCGCTGATGCCGGCGCTATGGCCGTCGGCCGGGGCCGGGGCCGGACGTTCAACGTCTGTGGACATAGGAATGTGCCTTTCCTTGGTTCATAAAAAGAGGGGGTAGCCTTGTCCGATCCTGCAAGCTGAAAAAGCTGGTTCAGGATGTCTAGGTCGCAGAAAAATAGGGCTTAGTCACCAGGTCCGGTGTCGAAGGGTCACTTCGTTCGAAGGGCCCGCCGATAGATTCATTCGAAGATGTTTCATATGAAAGTACTTCGTGATTCGGATCACGTCAAGAGCTTTTTCGCATGACGAGACCTAGCAGAGAACTCAGCCGGACACGATCTATGGGCGCGGCTTCAGGCCTACGCTGTGCTGCGCGCGGCCGCGGAGGTATTTCGGCTCCGGCCGGTCCAAAGTTCCTATGCCTGGTCGCTGTGAGGTGGGTACTGCGACGGCGCTCTGCGCGGGCAGGCCGGAACGGGCGCCGGACGCAGCGGTCCTGGGCGTGACTTCATGCGGGCTGAGGGCAGGTTTAGCCGTGTCTGCGTGTGGTTCTGACCGCATCTTCGATGTGGGCCAGTTCTTCCGCCGTTTTCGAGTGTGCGGCTTTGCCCCTGGAGGCGATGTGAACGCGAACCTTCCGACGGTCCCCGGGTTCGACCTCCCGGTAAACGAAGGCCTTGGACACCAGTCGGTCAATGATCCGGGTGAGTGTAGGTCCTGCGATGGACAGGTAATCAGCGAGGTCGGTCATGGTCTGGGGCGCGCTGGTAAGAGCATCAATAACCAGCCATTCGTCCAGGCTCAGCCCTTCGGCCGACAGGGCCTCAGCGGCTTTTTTCCGCAGCAAGTGCATGATCCGCTGATTTTCCCGAATGAAGGAGCCTGGCGCGGCCGACGTTTCAAGGTCGATCGTCATTGACAGCTCCTTATTTCGCCGATAGAGGCCATGATAGTATACGGCAGCTGGTTTATCCTCCCCAACCAGACCCGGCGCATGGAGTTATTCTCGGAAGAAACAGATGACAATGGCTCAATCGTGCGATGAGAGCTGGCGGCTGGCCATGGTCGTCCCATTCCAGGGACCCGCCGGGATGTTTGGTGCCTCCTGCGAAGCCGTAACGGAATTGGCAGTGGCCGAGTTGAATGCAACCTCCGGTGTAGGAGGCCGACCCGTCACTGTGGAGCTGATCGACGGCGGTGCCAAGCCGGAGGCTGTCGCAGCCAGGATCCGGGACCTGATTCGCGAGCAACGCATTGATGCCGTCACCGGGTGGCACATTTCCTCTGTCCGTCTAGCCATCGCCCGGGAGACAGCAGGAAAGCTACCCTACGTCTACACCTCTCTCTACGAAGGCGGAGAAGACAGGGTGGGAGTGGTCTGTCTGGGCGAAACGCCTTCCATGCAGATTGCACCGGCACTGAAATGGCTTCGCAAGCAGGCCGGGCTGCGGCGCTGGCTCGTCGTCGGAGACGATTACGTGTGGCCACGCCTTTCCTGCGCGGCTATCCGGAGCCAGAGCCAGGATCTAGGCATCTCGATCATTGGGGAGCATTTCGTGCCCTATGGTGGAGGGCGCATCCGCCATTTGGTGGACCTTGCAGAGCGCAGCAACTGTGACGGAGTCCTGATGCTCCTGGTTGGTCAACATGCCGTCGATTTCAACCGTGAATTTGCCCGCAGAGGCCTCTCTGCTCGCATTGCACGCTACAGCCCACTCATGGAAGAAACCATGTTGCTCGCCAGCGGTGCCGGAGCAACCGAAAACCTATACGTATCAGCCTCATACTTCAGGTCACTTCGAACGGACGAGGCCATGGACCTAGTCTCCGCCTACACCCGGCTGCACGGCAGCTCTGCGCCACCTTTGAACAACATGGCCGAATCGTGCTACGAGGGGATTCGGTTTCTGGCTGACGCCGCAACCCGGACACGTAGCACCAAGGCCGAACGAATCATTGAGAACACCGTCCAGGCCTCCTACGCGGGGCCCCGAGGGACCGTAAATTTCAATGAAGGTAAAGCGGTCCAGCCAATCCACTTGGCAATGGCCTCGGGACACGATTTCGACATAATCGCCACCCTGTAAACCTGCAGTGCAGGAACAGGCGGCAGGCCGCTCTGAACCGGCGCTGCCGCAAATGGATCCACGCCGCCGGTGAGTAGCAGGCCCGGCTCTGCCAGCCAACGCGGTCTCAGCCGAGAACCTCTACCAGAAACCCAAGGCAGTGGACTGAGAGGTGGTGCCGGGCTGTACCGCCAACGCCGGGCGTGCGGCCGCGGTGGATTGTTTGCGGGAAGTAAGCGTTTGGATGTCATAATCCTTCGGCAGCTGGGTACCGATTCTGACAAGAGTTGAACATCCACATTGCCCTGCCATCATGCCGGGGAAACTGAGCAGGAGCCCGATTCACCGTCCACCCCGCCGGCCAAAGCCCCTAAACGGACCTGCTAATCAAGGCTTTGAACCGGCTCGCGGCGGCCCAGCGCCCGCCATAGCCGCGCGCGTCCGGCAGCCAGCAGAAGATAAGGAAACAAGAACGACAAACGATGGCCGTGGAACCCCCACCACGGCTGCCGCCGGTCAGCGGAAATTTGATGCACCCACATGCAAAAATCGACGAAATCAGGCAGCCATCCCTGAACCGCCAGAAACCGTACCTCAGGAAAAATCGCGGTTAACTCCCCGTAAGACCCTGAGACCCTGTCTCTTCCGTGCGCGACCGGGATGACGGAGGGCAGGGCTGTCATGAATCCATTGATCACATCGGTTGCACTGACTGAGGTGTGTCAAGGATGTGAGACAGCCGGTTGGTTTCTTTTTGGGTTAGGCGGCCGCGGGTAGCGGCTGGATTTTGGTCTTGAAGTTGGCCATTGCTGTGGCCGGCGGCAGCCCATCATTGTTGGTGTGGGGGCGCCAGCGGTTGTAGAAAACTTCGATGTAGCGCATGGTTGCCCGGCGGGCGTCCTGCCGTGTAGCGAAGCTGTGGTGGTGGTAGAACTCGTTCTTCAGGGATGAGAACGCCGACTCGGCGACGGCATTATCCCAACACACCCCGGTGGCCCCCATCGACTGGCGAACAGCGTTTCCGGTGCACCAGGCGCCCATTTCCCGGGAGGTGTATTGGGTGCCGCGGTCGCTGTTAAGCCGAATTCGGCTTAACAGCGATTATGCCGAGAAAACCGTTAAGCCGAGGTTGCGGCTTCTGCTCTTGTGATTCCTGGGTCACTGACCCGTTCCTCGGCTTAATGTTTGGTGTTATTTCAGTGAGTAGAGCAGTTGAAGTTCATCGTCGCTGAGCACATCGGTGCTCGTTTCGCCGATTGCAGGGGTGGCCGCTTTCATCGCTGCCCGCATCATGTCGAGGGTGGCGAAGGCGTAGAACGCCGAGGTGGTGCTCATGCTTTCGTGTCCGAGCAGCTGCATGATGATCGGCAACGGTATGCCTTGCTTATAGAGGTCCATGGCCTTGGTCTTCCGCAGCATGTGGCAGTGGAGATTGCCCGGGACCGAAGGGCACCATTCGCGGGCGACGTCCCCGGCTTTCTTGAGCACCGCGGCAACGGTGTCGCTGGAAGGGGCAATCGGTTGACCGCGGTGGAAGCTATAAAACAGGGGCCGCGTCGCGGGCCGGTTTGCGCGTTGCGGGTGGAACTCGTCGAGATAGACCTTCAGGTGTTCCACGGTCTTCTCGCCCAAGGGGACGACGCGGCTCTTATCCCGTTTGCCCGTGAGGGTCAGGTGGGCCGGTCTTGTCAGTGCCAGGTCGTCAATGGTTAGCGCGGTGATCTCGCCGACGCGGGCACCGCTGTCGTAGAGCAGGATGAGCAGCATGCGGTTCCGGCGTGACTTCACGTCGTTGCCGTCGTAGGCGGCGAGAATCGCTGCCGTCTCGTTCTCTTGGAGGTATTCGATGGGTTTGCGCGGTGTGGTTGGTGCCTTGATGTTCTTGGCAGCCTGGTAAACAGCGACCAGGGTGAGGTCTTCCGCGGACGCGAAATTCAGGAAGGCCTTGACGGCGCTCAGGCGCAGGCCGATGGTTGCGGGCAGGTATTTCTTGGTTTGCCGCATCCATACCAGCCAGTCCTTGAGGAATTGCCGGTCGAAGTGATCAAAGCCGATGTTCTGGCGGCGGACCTGCTTCTCCGTGACCAGGTAATGGAGGTAGCTTTCCAGACTGATCCGGTATGCCTCGATGCTGCGCGGCGCCATTTCCCTGACGTTGGGCAGGAAGTCGTGCAGGTAGTTCCGTGCGTAACCCCAGAAATCAGGTGCCGGTTCGTGGGTTGTGCGTTTCATTCGAATCCCACCTCGGGGAACACGCCTGGGCCGTCGTGGGTGAGTGCTGCGTAGCCATCCATGAAGTCCGGTGATGTGTGGATGTAGTAGAAGGTGCTGTCCAGCGATGCATGCCCCATATACCGGGCGAGGTAGGGCAGCATCGCATTGACGTCGGTGCCTTCGGCCATCCATCGTTCGATGTTGGCGTAGGCGAAATGGTGGCGGAAGGAGTAGGGGTGAGGCTGTCTGCCACCAACTGCCCGTGGCAACCCGGCTTGGTCCCAGATTCGGTTAAACGTGACCCCGATCGATGCCGGTGATACCGGGGCTGCGGTCGAGGAGACGAAGAACCCGGGACGTTGTTGCCCGAACCTCTTGCGGGATGTCCGGTCGCAGTCTGCGAGGACATCGATGACCTGGCCCGTGATTGGCAGGCGCCGGCTCCTGTTGGCCTTGGACCACAGGACATCGATCTCCCCTTTATCGAGGTCAACATCCCGGGGTTGCAGCCTGCGGGTTTCGCAGGTCCGAAGCCCGCACGAGTGCATCAGCGCAAAAAAGGCGACGGACTGCCATTTCCACGGCGAAGTGGTCTCCAGCTCGGTAGCGGATTGGAAGAACAACGAGATTTCCTCGCGGCTCAACAAGTAGGGCTGGGAGCGGAAGAAGCCGCTCTTCCAGGACTCGGCAAGCACATACGCTTCCGGGTTGTCGTGGGTCCGCATCCAACGGCCGAAATCCCTGATGTATGACATCCAGGACGGGCTGGAGCCCGGCTGGGAGGACTTCTTGAACATGACCCAACCTTCTACGGCCTGCTGGTCGAAAGACGCCACCTGGTGTTCCGTGCAGTAGGTGTCGAAACTGCGCAAGTACCAGATGCGCGAATCGCCGTAGCAGCCCATGCCCTGTTTGAAGGCGAGATACCGCGTCAGTTCCCGGGCGAACACGCTGGTGAATTTATACGTGCTCATCACACTGCCCCTTCCGGCAGCGGAAGGACGCATGAGCGCAACCGCTCGGTATCCGCGCTCAGATACACATTGGTCGAGTCACTGTGGGCATGGCCGAGGATCGCCGAGATCGTCGGCAACGCGGTGCCTGCCTGCAACAGCTTGGACGCCGCGTTGTAGCGAAGGGCACGCGTTCCAACCTTCACATCCGCCACCCCGGAAGCATGAAAGACCTTGTTGACAACCACGTAAATCGCCGCATGGTCAGCCAAGGCAACATGCGGAGCCTTCAGCCTCAAGAAGACTTCCTCCTCGGCGGAGACCGGCCGCTCGTCAAGCACGTAGTGCCCAAGCTTGGCCAGGATCAGTGGCGGTAACGGCAGGGTCAGTGGGTTGCCGGTCTTTTGTTGCACGATTCCGATCGTGCCGCCCCGCCAGTCGATGTCCGCCAGCCGCAGGCCGCGGATATCGCACGCACGAAGACCGGTGGACAACGCGAGCAACGCAATCGCCGCGTCCCGTGAGGACACCAATCCTTGCCGGCAGGCGTCAACAACTTCTCCTTCAACTCCGGAATCGAGCAAGGCAACAATCTCGTGGTGCCGTCTCGCCCGGACCAGTGCCAATGCATCGAGCAGATCCGTGCGGGATGTGAATTTCAGGAACGGGCGGAAACTGGCCACCGCCGACCACATGCTCGAATCAGCCCACCGGCTTCGAAGAGACTCGAGAAATGCCAGGACACTGGATCCGTCGGCGTCATCCCACGAGGAAATCCCGCAAGCCTCCAAGAAGATCAGATACTCGCAGGCCAATCCGCCGAAACAATCTTGTGTGGAACGCGCGAGGCCACGCTGCTCCATGTCCTGGGACCACGACACCAGTAGCTTGGAGAATTCCGGGCTGCTGGGCTTTTCCTTCTGCCTGCCCCGGGGCCTCATGGAAAGATCCACGGTGCCGGTAAGCACATAGGAGTCAAATAACCACACCAAGCGGCCGTAATCGGTATGGCGCTGGGCGCTGTACCGCCCGGTCCGCGGGCTCGTCGTCATCGAGGCGAATTCCGCACCCAGCTTGCTTGTATAGAAGCCATCTTGTTTCTTGGCCAGAACACCCAGCCATTTGATGGACTTGCGAACCTGGCCGATCGTGGACTGCATATAGCCGGCGTCTTCCAACGCGGCCACAACGACATCTCCGATGGCCGTGACTGTCGTAACCATTGCCTTGTCCTTCTGCTAGGAGCATGGATACAAGGCAGGTTAGGCGGAAACATTAAGCCGAGGAACGGGTCAGTGACCCAGGAATCACAAGGGCAGAAGCCGCAACCTCGGCTTAACGGTTTTCTCGGCATAATCGCTGTGGAAAATCGCATCCGGGGCCAGGTGTCCTCGGTCCCTGGCCATCGCCAGCGCGCCCGTGACGAGGGAGGCGCGCATGTGGTCGGCCATCGCCCAGCCAACGATCATGCGGGTGCACAGGTCGATGACGGTGGCCAGATACAACCAGCCCTCGCCGGTGCGCAGGTAGGTAATATCCCCGACGAGCTTCGTTCCGGGGGTATCGGAGGTGAAGTCCCGGCCGATGAGATCGGCAAAAACCTTGTCCGGGTCCGAGGGGATGGTCGTACGTTTGAAGGCGCGCATCCGCTTGGCCGCCCAGCCGTTCTCGGCCATGATGGCAGCGACCGTCCCCACGGAAACCTCCACACCCGTGGCGGCGAGTTTGGTGTGGACCATGCGATGGCCGAAGATCCCGTCGGAGGAATCGAACATCGCCTTGACCAGTCCAGTCAGCTCCCGGTGCCGGGCAGTCGTCGGTGATTCTTCGTGGTCCAGCCAGCGGTAATACGAGGCCCGCGGAATGCCCAGCCGGGCGCACATCCAGGTGACAGGGAATTCGGCGTTCTTCTCCTGAACAAGCCGGTAGAGGTCCTCTACCGTTGTTCTTTGGCGAAGAACGCCGAAACTTTTTTCAGGAAATCATTCTCCCTTTCCAGCTCCCGCAGCCGTGCCTCCAACGCCTTGTATTTCGCGGGATCCACCGGATCATCAGGCTTGCCGCCGGACCCGGCCTCTCCTTCTCGATGCAGCTGGACCCACCGCTTCAGCGCGGTCACGGAGATCCCCAGCTCGGGGGCAACTGAAGCGGGCGAGCGGCCAGAGGAAATGACGAGATGCACGGCATCGGCCTTGAACTCATCGGAATAAGTGGGACGGGAAGACATGGGCACAATCCTTTCAAACTGTGTCTCACATCAGTAGTACACCTCAGACCGGGCCGCAGAACAGCAGGCCGGCGATAATCCCCGTCCGGCCCATAGAGGCCAGGGATCTTCCCGAACTCACCCGGATGTACCGGCACGCTTATGCCGACGGCCCCGCGCACCTGCTCGGCGGAAACCCCCGGATGGATCGGTGACCTCTTCGATGGCATCCACGGCCGCCCCCTATCGGCCAGACTCGTTAGAGACCGCTTCTTGAACGAGAATAGAGGCTGGAGGCAGGAGGGAAACTTCACCATGAATACATCCACACCAGCAGGGACTGGACAGCCCGTACCGGAAGAAATAGCCAGCCAGGACCAAGGATCAGCGGAGCAGGGCCCGCGTTCCAACCGGTCGGCACGCAGGACCTTTACCGCCGAGTTCAAACGCGCGATCGTCCAGGAATACGATGCGGCACCGAACGGTTCCAAGGGCGCAGTGCTACGCCGCGAACGGCTCTACGATTCCCATATCCAGGAATGGCGGGCCGCGTTCGATGCGGGCAGGCTCGCGAAGCCGGCGGCACGCCGGGGCCGGCCGAAGAACACGGACGAGCAGGCCCAGATCGCCCAGCTGACCAAGGACCTGGTCGCGGAGCGGGCCGCACACGAGCGGACCCGCGGGAAGTTGGCTTCCTCGGATGCCGCCCTGGATACCTTGGGAAAAGGAGTCGCGTTCTTGGAAGCTCTCTCATCGAAGAACGCGCAATCACCAGCACCGCACACCAGTCGTGGCAATCAGCAACCGCAACGGAACTGACCGGGCACCTCGGGGTGGTGAGGGCCTGCAGGCTGGTGGGCCGCTCCCGGGCCACCCATCACCGGCAGGCCGCGCCCAAGCCCCGGATGCACGGGCCCTGGCCCAAGGCCCAGCACCCGGCGGAGCTCTCGCCGGCCGAGCGTGCCGAGATCCTGTCGGTGCTCAACCGCCAAGACTACGCGAACCTTTCACCGACCCAGGTCTATGTCCGTGAGCTGGACGAGGGGCGGTACTGGTGTTCGCAGCGCACCATGTATCGCGTGCTGGCGGACGCGAAGATGGGCGGGGAACGCCGACGGCAAGCCACTCATCCGACCAAGGTGATTCCGGAGCTCATGGCCACAAAACCGTGCGAAGTGTGGTCCTGGGATATAACGAAGATGCGTGGCCCGGCGAAGGGAATCTGGTATCACGCCTACGTGGTGCTGGATATTTTTTCCCGTTACGTGGTGGGCTGGCGCATCGAGCGTATCGAGGACGGCCAGCTGGCCGCGGACCTCGTGCAGGAGATTGTCGCCGAGACCGGTGGTAACCCTCCGGGGTACCTGCACGCCGATGGTGGGGCGGCGATGACGTCCAAAGCCCTTGCCTCGATGCTGGTGGACATGGATATCACCAGGTCGCATTCCCGAGCCCATACATCGAATGACAATCCGTTCAGCGAGGCCCAATTCAAGACCATGAAATACACCTCTGACTACCCGGAACGGTTCGACTCCGTGAAC
Organism: Arthrobacter sp. U41; assembly: GCF_001750145.1. Taxonomy (NCBI): domain Bacteria; kingdom Bacillati; phylum Actinomycetota; class Actinomycetes; order Micrococcales; family Micrococcaceae; genus Arthrobacter; species Arthrobacter sp. U41. The sequence continues at coordinate 161,832 of NZ_CP015733.1, read as the reverse complement.
GAGGCCAGGACCTGGATGGAAGGATTCACCGCCTACTACAACCACGAGCACAGGCATTCCGGGATCGGCTATCACACCCCGGCCAGCGTGCACTACGGCACAGCCGAGGACGTGCGTGAACAACGCCAGCACACCCTGGACCGGGCGTACGGCGCGCATCCCGAGCGGTTTGTCCGCCGTCCTGCCGCACCTCCGCTGCCGCTGAAGGCGGCGATCAACGACCCGGCAAAAAGAGCCGCGCCCTCGGTGCATTTACAACAACCACTACGTCTCATTTGATTTGACAAATTCCGGCCCCGTCGCCGAAGCGTCCCTGGTAACCGCCACCCCGGACGGGCGCCTCACTGCCGCCATCATCACCACTGACACGACGTTGGGGGACGAAAAATCCAAGGTGGCATTCATCGCCGAGCTCTTCACCGACCCCGGCCACCGCCACCAGGGACCGAGCCCACGCCCCGGCTCAACCGGCCACACTCCGACGGGTGTAATCACTAGGACCCCACCTGTGGCCCACGTCGGAGTGGCGATCGACGACGCCTGACATTCACAAACTAGGTCTGCTCCTTGCCGGAGTCCCGCCGGACCCCGAGAGAACCTAAGAAGCGGGACAGTCCCACAGGCCGCCACATCCCCTGGCAAATGGCCTAAAGCCCCTCCATCCGAGGCCGAGAACTCACGCTAGCGTTGGATATTTCACTTTTTCACAACCCACCCCAACCCGGGCGTTGGCTGTTCCCTTGGGTGTGGTTGTGTAACGGGTTGGTGTCGGTTGGGGGGGTGGCCCATCCGGGGCGGGGGGTGTTCCCGAAGTACTCCTGACAGACCAAGCCGGACCCGCCGGAACGTGTCAGGCCGTGTTTCACGGCCGCGGGAACGGGAACATCCCATTGAACCCTTTTCAAGGAGTACTGCCATGCGTACATCTCTCAAGACTTTCCTCGGCGTTGCCGCTGCCGGTTCGCTCATGTTCTCCCTGGCAGCCTGCAGCCCGGCGAACACCGCATCCTCCGCCCCGGCCACTTCGGCCTCGGCGTCCACCTCGGCTGCGGCTGAAAAGCCCAAACCGCTGGCTTCGATCCCGGCGCTGACCGGTGTGTCGACCGCGGTGAAGCTTGATGCGTCCTTCGCGAAGGCACTGGAGACGCTGAAGCTGACTCCGGGCACGGTCGGCACCGCCGCACTGACCGACGGTTCGCTGATCTTCCCGATCACCGGCGGCAAGGTCGATTACTACGACCCGGCCAAGGACTACCGCCCGTTCGTTCAGGGCCTGATCAGCCACGCCGATTCCGGGTTCTCCCTCACCGCCGGGGACACGAAGGTCGACCTGACCAACTTCACCATCGACCCGGGCACTTCCAAGCTCTACGGTGATGTCGCGGTCAACGGCAAGACCGCCGTGAAGCAGGCCTACATCTTCAACCTCGACGGCTCCACCCTGAAGCCCCTGCAGGCCGCCGGTGACACCGCGGTCCTGGAAGGCACCCGCGTGCTGATCTCCGACACCGCCGCCGGCCTGCTGAACAAGACTTTCAACACCGACGCCGTGAAAGCCGACATGCTCGTCGGCATCGCCAAGATCACCGTCAACACCAAGTAACACCCACCAGGAATACCTGCCGGATGCATGGTCTGCACCGGCGGGAAGTGCCACGGCCCCTTCCTTTCCTTGGGGTCCGTGGCACTTTTCTGTTCGCGTACCGTTGGAAATCCCGGGCGAAGCGCCGCTGCGGAACCATAGCTTTGAGAGGCGTTTTACATGACTGGAGCCATGGTTGATGTCGTTCTGCCGTGTTTGAACGAGCGCGGCGCCTTGCCGTGGGTGCTGTCCCGTCTGCCGGAAGGGTACCGGGCCATCGTTGTCGATAACGGTTCCACGGACGGTTCCGCCGAGCTCGCGGCGAGTCTGGGCGCGCTCGTGATTTATGAGGGCCGGCGGGGGTTTGGAGCAGCCGCCCATGCGGGCCTGCTGGCAGCGACTGCTGAACTCGTCGCGTTCTGCGATTGCGACGGCTCACTCGACCCGGCGCAGCTGCCGGGGCTGGTCTCCCCTGTCGTCAGCGGCACAGCGGATCTGGTGCTGGGAAGTCGTCAGCCGCAACGCGGCTCCTGGCCGTTGCATGCCCGGATCGCCAACATTGTCCTGGCCTGGCGGCTCCGGCGCCTGACCGGGGAACGAGTGACCGATCTTGGTCCGATGCGGGCAGCACGACGCGTTGAGTTGCTCTCCCTCGGGCTCGATGACCGCCGCAGCGGCTACCCGTTGGAGATGTTCCTGAAGGCAAGTCTGCGCCAGTGGCGGATCGTGGAGTTACCCGTCCCCTATGCCCCCCGCACCGGTAAGTCGAAGGTGACCGGAACGGTGCGCGGAACGGTGACGGCTGTTCGGGATATGTCCGCCCAGCTCAAGGCTGCCGCGGCCGCTGCATCTTCCGGACCGGTCCGGAATACTCCCGGCAGCGAATGACTGTTATGAGCAAGAGCTTGGATCTTACAGTGGCGGTTATCGCCAAAGAGTGCCTGCCGGGCCGCGTCAAGACCCGGCTTAGCCCGCCGCTGAGCCCCGAAGGGGCCGCCGCCCTGGCCCAGTTGAGCCTCAGCCGGACCCTGGATACGGTCCGGATCCTCCCGACACGGAACCGTGTGCTGGTCATGGACGGAACACCGGCGGCGGCAGACGCTGAAGGGTTCACCGTCGTACCGCAGGCAACCGGAGGGCTGGATGAACGGCTCGCCGCCATCTGCGACGCGGCCACCGGTCCGCTGCTCATCATCGGCATGGACACTCCGCAGTTCTCGGCTGACCACGTGGCGCCGCTCCTTCACGACTGGTCCACGGGCACCCCAGGACTGGACGCTTGGATCGGCCCGGCCACGGACGGCGGGTTCTGGGCCCTCGCGCTGCTCCGCCCCGACGGGGCTTTGATCCGGGGAGTGCCGATGTCTACTGACACGACCGGGGCACGGCAGCTCGCCCGCCTGTCAGCCCGGGGCCTCAGTGTCGGGACGCTGCCGGAACTGGCGGATATGGACCACTTCAGCGATGCGCTCGACATCGCCTCCGCGATACCGGGAACCGACTTCGCGCACGCTGTCCATGACGCCGCCCAGCACATGCAAGACTCGCCGCTCCTGACCTTGGCCCTGCCGTGACGGCCACCGGCGTGGCATCAGCCACCCACTTCGGCCAGGGCCACACGGAACCCTATGCCAGGGCGCTGGCGGACGGATCCGGGACCCTGACGCTTCGTCCGGACATCGACCATACGGCAGCCCCGGTGGACTTCGACGTCCAAAGTTGGTGTGGGGAAGCAAACCCGCTCGAGCGTTCGCTGCTGCAGAGCCTTCAGGGTCCGGTCCTGGACATCGGCTGCGGCCCGGGCAGGCTTCTGGCTGCCGCACAGCGGATGGGCCTTCCGGCGCTGGGGATCGATACCAGTGCGGAGGCGGTCCGCCGGGCGCGCGCCCGCGGTGCCCGGGCGCTGGAACAATCGGTGTTCGCTCCGGTACCCCAGACCGGTCTTTGGCAATCCGTCATTCTGCTCGACGGCAACATCGGCATCGGCGGCAGCATCACGTCCCTGCTGCGCCGCTGCGGCCAGCTCATCGCCCCGCACGGGACTCTCCTCGTCGAGGTGGAGGACGATGAGGACCTGGACACCGTCTACTCCGCCGTGTTGGAGGACTCAAGCGGAAACCAGAGCGAACCGTTCCGCTGGGCCCGGACGGGAAGCGTAGGTCTCGCGTCCCGGGCGCAGCGCAGCGAATGGACCGTAGCCTCCGTTCAGCGGCTGCAGGGCCGCGTCTTCTGCCGGCTCTCCCCCGGCACCGGGCCAGACAGGACCGCAGTGTGACCGTCGCGAGTCCTTCGCCGCCGACGGACGGCGCGCAACGCCCCACCCTCAGACTGGCCGCCACGCTGACGGCGCTGGTCATGATCCTCGCGGGCTTGCTGTGGTGGATGGTTGTCCCCCATAACCCTTTCGAATCCGCACCGATTGTCGGCACCTTCCTGTCCTGGGGCGTCCTCCTTGGGGCAGTCAGTCTCCTCCAGCGCGTCCCCAGACGCCGCGTGGGTGCCGTCCTCATCGCCGGCACCGTGCTGCTCGGCCTGGTCGCCGTGAGCGCGCCGCCGCGGACCAGCAACGATTCCGCCCGCTACGCCTGGGACGGGATCGTCCAAAAGGCGGGCATTTCCCCCTACTCGCATGTGCCCGTCGATGAGACCCTCGCCGAGCTTCGGCCGGACTGGCTGTTCGCCCCCGGCGCCACCAGCGACGGGGGCAGGCCCGTGTGCGCCAAGGACTTGTTCGGGACGGAATCCGTCCCGGCCTTCGGCTACCCGTCGGGAAATCCCTTGTGCACGGCCATTAACCGGCCGCACGTGCCCACCATCTATCCGCCCACTGCAGAGATCTACTTCATCGGGGTGCGGGCCGCCGTCCCCGACTCGGCTGGATACCTTCCTTTCCAGCTCGGAGGCCTGCTCATCAGCGTCGCCGTGACGCTGATGCTGCTCGGCGCCCTGGCCAGACGCGGCCTGCCCCTTCACCTCGCCGCAGTCTGGGGCTGGAGCCCGTTCGTGCAGCTGGAAGCCGTGAACAACGCCCATGTTGATCTGCTGGCCGGTGCCCTGATCCTGGCCACCGGAATGCTGTTGACCGGAGGCAAACCGCTGCGCTCCGGGATGGTGTTCGGGGCTGCCGTCGCCACGAAACTCATCCCGGTCATCGCCGCCCCCGCGTTGTTGTTCCGGCGCCCCGCCCGGTTCATCGCGGCGGCGCTGGCAACTTTCGCCCTCCTTTACGTGCCCTATCTAGCCGCTGCCGGGGCCGGAGTCCTGGGCTTCCTTCCCGGCTACCTCAAAGAGGAGGGCTACAGCCAGAGCGGCGGGACCCGCTTCGGGCTGGCGCAACTCCTCTCCACCGGGCCCTGGCCGCCGATGCTCAGCGCCGCGGCGCTGGCCGTTGTTGCGCTCGGTGTGCTGCGGCGGACCCTACCCGGGAATGTCTGGGAGCAGCAGACTGTCATGATCGGGCTCACGCTGCTGATCATCAGCCCGAACTATCCCTGGTACGCGCTCATGCTTTTGCCGTTCATTGTCCTGAGCCGGCGCTGGGAATACGTCGCCGTCATCCTGGCCCTGGACACTATCTATATGCTCCCCCTCAAGGAGCCCTTCAGCCTTCCACTTCATCAAACTGCCCTGCTTCTCGCCGCCGTCGCCGTCGCAGCCGGTGTCTGGTGGCGGCGCCGGCAGGAACTTCAGCTGGCGGCCCTCACCGGCCTCAACTCCCTGACGCCGGTTGCCGCGGGGACAACCCCATGACAGGCACCCCCTCCCCCACACCAGGCTCCCCCGAATGACAGGATTGCACCATGGACACAGCACTCACCGGAACGCCGCAGGCGCGCATCGGCATCATCGGCGGGTCCGGGACCTACCAACTCCACGGCGCGGCGGTCCTTGCCACCGTCGACGTTGACACCCCGTACGGGCCGCCGTCCGGTCCCGTGACTCTTGCCGACGTCGCCGGACGCACCGTGGCCTTCCTCCCCCGACACGGCGGAGGACATTCACTGCCGCCCCAAAAAATCAACTACCGCGCCAACTTGTGGGCACTCAAGAGCCTCGGCGTCGAGGCCATCCTCTCCTCCTCGGCCGTGGGCGGCTTACGGGAGGGCTTCGGCCCCGACACGTTCGTGGTGACGGACCAGCTCATCGACCGCACCTGGGGACGCTCGGACACCTTCTTCGACGGGACGGTCGTTGACGGCGTCCCGCCCGCCGGCGTCCAGCACCTGCCGGCCTCGGAGCCGTTTTGCCCCACCCTGCGTGCGCACGTGGCTGCCGCTCTCGCCAGCCACAACATTGGCTACGTGCCGCAGGGAACGGTGGTCGTGATCAACGGACCACGATTCTCCACGAAGGCCGAGTCCGCCTGGTACGTCACCGGCGGTGCTGACATCATCAGCATGACCCAGTACCCCGAACCCCTGCTGGCCGCCGAGCTCAACATGGGTTTCGCCAATCTGGCGTTCATCACCGATTCCGACACCGGCCACGACGGCTCGGAACCGGTAACCGCCGACGCCGTCTTCGCCCGGCTTAAGAATGCCCAGCACAGTGTCCTGGCCGTTCTTGAAGCGACCGTCGCCGCCATCAGTGAGGACTACCACGCCCGGCCGCTGATGGACCAGGAAGCTGTACGCCGGATCATGGCGCTCCCGGCTGTCCGGGAAATGGCGGACGCCAGATGAAACTCCTCATCACCGGAGGTGCCGGGTTCATCGGTTCCCACATCGTCGAAGCCGCCCTCTCCAAGGGCTGGTCCGTGCGGGTCCTCGACTCATTGAGACCGGCCCTCCATCCCGCTCCGCCGGTCTTCGACCCGCAGGTGGAACTCCTGACCGGCGATGTCACGGACCCGGCAACGGTCGATTCGGCACTACGGGGTGTCGATACGGTCTGCCACCAGAGTGCGAAGGTCGGACTGGGCGTCAGCTTCGCCGACGCACCGGACTACATCCGCAACAACGACTACGCCACCGCAGTCCTGCTGGCCGCCATGGAACGCCACAGCATCACCCGTCTGGTCCTGGCCTCCTCGATGGTGGTCTACGGCGAGGGCGCGTACGCCGATCCCCGGACCGGGCTTCCCGTCCGGCCCGGGCCCCGCACCGAGGCTAACCTGCGCGCCGGTATCTACGATCCCCGCGACCCGGAATCCGGGGCAGTCCTTGTCCCTGCCATGGTCACCGAGGACGCCGCCCTGGATCCCCGCAACGTCTATGCCGCATCGAAACTGAGCCAGGAACATCTGGCCGCCTCGTGGGCCCGGAGCACCGGCGGCTCGGCCATCGCCCTGCGCTATCACAACGTCTATGGTCCAAGGATGCCCAGGGACACGCCGTACGCCGGAGTCGCGTCCTTGTTCCGTTCGGCCCTGGCCCGTGGCGAGGCGCCACGCGTGTTCGAAGACGGCGGCCAGCGGCGCAGCTTCATCCACGTCCGGGATGTCGCCGCGGCGAACATCGCCGCCACGGAGTCACTGTCCGGCGCCGGCACACCGGGGTTCCGGGCCTACAACGTCGGTGCGGACGAGGTACGGACGATCGGTGACGTCGCGGCGGCGTTGAGCACCTTCAGCGCGGGTCCTGCGCCGGTAGTGACCGGCGAGTACCGGCTCGGCGACGTCCGCCACGTCACGGCTTCCTCGGCACTGATCAAAGCCGAACTTGGCTGGGCACCGGCCGTGGGCTTTGACGAAGGCATGCAGGAATTTGCCACCGCTCCCCTGCGCGGCGAACCGGTCTAACCCGGACAGTCAGGGCGACGAGGGGTCACCGGCGCCCGACTGAGCAACTTCTACGGCAGGGCATCGGACCCCTAAGATCCGGGGCCCACTGTTGTGCAGTCCCACTTTTTGCGCGGGCAGGTTTTCTTGGTGAATGCACCTCGTGGTGACAGCGCACCTGACCAGCCGCCCGGTCAGGGACTGATGGTCCCTGACCGGCGGGCCCGGCGTTCCAGGACAACGATGGCGGCCGCGGAGGCCAGCGCCAGGACTACCCAGAGCCCCAGAAGGTTCACGGCGTAACCGGCCTCCAGGACCGTGGCCGCTTGCGCCACGGACTGGGCCTTGAGCAGGATCCCCGCCAGCAGGGTCACCAGGGCGCCGGTGAGCAGGGCGCCGCGCAGGACGGCAGCGGACGGGGGCTGCAGTTTCGAGCCGGCCCGGGTCAGGCCTGCACCGGCGAGCGTGGAGAGTGGCACAATGACGCCGTCGTGGATGAGGATGGCAACGGCCATCCATGTCAGCAGGCCGATCAGCTGCGACGGACCCAGTTGGGTGGGCAGCCCCAGCAGCCCGTAGACGAGGATGGCCACGCCCGCGACGCCGAGCGATGCCCGGGCGGCTTTGACAGTCAAGGACGTTTTCACAGGACCTCCATGCTGTGCAACCACTTGGTCTGCAGAACTCCGGGACGGCCGGGGGCGATGATTCGGGCCGGGTAGCCATGGTCCAGATCGAGGATCGAACCGTTGAGTTCCAGGGCCACCAGCGTCTTCTCGTCCCGGGAGTACTCAGCCGGCATGTTCATCGTGCGGTAGGCACCCTCGGGCTCCAGGCTGGTGAACCGGAGTTCGGAACCCGCGGGGGCACCGACTGATGCGAGGAGGTCCTGGACGCGGACGCCCCGCCAGGTAGCCATCTGGCTCCACCCTTCAACGCACGCGATCGGCAGTTCGTGGCTGTGCTGGGGCAGCGCCCGGAGCTCCTCGAGGGTGAAGGACCGGCTGGAAGCACCTGAGCGCACCATGAGCGCCCAGGTCGGGGACTTCGCCAATTCGGTCACCTTGGCATCGGCTGCGGTCCGGTTCACCGGCACGCCTTGAGGGCCGGTCCCCATCTTGCGTGGGGCGAACAGGTTGGCCGGTGCCAGCCAGGAGAATGACTGTCCCGCGGTCGTTACAACGACTGCTCCGGTCCCGGCTGCGACAGCCGTCAAGAACCCCCGCCGGGACCAGCGGCCGGCACTTCCGGCCTCGAAAGAGGGTTTGACCCCGGAAGTACCGGGGTCATTCGCGGCCGGCCCGCCGACGGCGGGATCCCTTGACGATCGCCAACGCCAGTGAGCGGCGATGGCCGGGAGCTTGACGGCAAGGTGCAGCAGGAGCGAGCCCCAGATCACCCATGCCAGCCAGTAGTGGGTTTCGCGAAAGGGAAAAGGCCACGGATACCACTTGTACGTATTGATCAGGCCGGTGGTCAGCTGCAGAAGCGACGAGGCGATGAACAGGGCAATGGAGGCCCGTTCGAGGCCGTGTACCAGGGACTTGACCGGCGGCCACGTCAGCAGTTCCGGATAGACCGACCAGAGCTTTGCCAGCAGCAGCGGAATCGCGGCGATACCTGCCGTCACGTGCAGTCCCTGGGTGAGCTGGTAGATCCAGACAGGGCTGGTGGGAAAGTACATCCACGAGGGCGGATTTTGAAGTCCGTGGCTGAAAAGGCCGGTGAAAAAACAGATAGTGAAGGTGATCCCGAGCCAGCGACCCAGGACAACGGTCAGACGTGTGCTGCGTGTCGGCGAGGCAAACTTCGCCGCCAACGCCTCGGTGATCTTCTGCCCGTCAAGCTTTTGCATGTCTGGATCACTGCACCATTCCGTGGCCGCCAGGGACCACTCTAACCGCCGAACCGAAAAGCCACGGACCCCCAAGGTCCGTGGCGTTCTCGGCTATTCCTGGTGGGTGTTACTTGGTGTTGACGGTGATCTTGGCGATGCCGACGAGCATGTCGGCTTTCACGGCGTCGGTGTTGAAAGTCTTGTTCAGCAGGCCGGCGGCGGTGTCGGAGATCAGCACGCGGGTGCCTTCCAGGACCGCGGTGTCACCGGCGGCCTGCAGGGGCTTCAGGGTGGAGCCGTCGAGGTTGAAGATGTAGGCCTGCTTCACGGCGGTCTTGCCGTTGACCGCGACATCACCGTAGAGCTTGGAAGTGCCCGGGTCGATGGTGAAGTTGGTCAGGTCGACCTTCGTGTCCCCGGCGGTGAGGGAGAACCCGGAATCGGCGTGGCTGATCAGGCCCTGAACGAACGGGCGGTAGTCCTTGGCCGGGTCGTAGTAATCGACCTTGCCGCCGGTGATCGGGAAGATCAGCGAACCGTCGGTCAGTGCGGCGGTGCCGACCGTGCCCGGAGTCAGCTTCAGCGTCTCCAGTGCCTTCGCGAAGGACGCATCAAGCTTCACCGCGGTCGACACACCGGTCAGCGCCGGGATCGAAGCCAGCGGTTTGGGCTTTTCAGCCGCAGCCGAGGTGGACGCCGAGGCCGAAGTGGCCGGGGCGGAGGATGCGGTGTTCGCCGGGCTGCAGGCTGCCAGGGAGAACATGAGCGAACCGGCAGCGGCAACGCCGAGGAAAGTCTTGAGAGATGTACGCATGGCAGTACTCCTTGAAAAGGGTTCAATGGGATGTTCCCGTTCCCGCGGCCGTGAAACACGGCCTGACACGTTCCGGCGGGTCCGGCTTGGTCTGTCAGGAGTACTTCGGGAACACCCCCCGCCCCGGATGGGCCACCCCCCCAACCGACACCAACCCGTTACACAACCACACCCAAGGGAACAGCCAACGCAAACCCTCGAGAGCGCTTTGAATCACTAAAAACAAGCGTTCGCCGACAGTGCCACATTTCATGACAGGGCGGTCAACGTCACATTCCTCGCCGCCTACGTGGAACCTCCGTGCTTGAGTCCTGGACTCGCGCGGAGGCACTCCGCGTATGCCCAATAGACCCGCAGGCAGCGGGCATCCGCACGTTCTGTACCGATTGCGAAGGCTGAGCGGGCCCAGCTATTCAGCTATCCTTGAGCCGCCGACCCCCGGGAAGATTTTCACCCCAGGACGGGTACATCTCTCCCCCATTGTGTTCGACTTCACGGCGGGCTGTCTCCGCTTCGATCGCCTTCGCCACGAAGTGACTCCAGGTGTTATCTCCTTCGGCGTAGCTGGTCGCCCGGTACGCGGCCCGCGCCCGGTTCCGCAGCGCGACGAGGATACTCACCGTCATATTCGCTGTTTCGGCTTCTTTGGGTTCTGCCTTCTTTGGCGTCTCCGGCCTGTGTCCGGGGAGCATCCGTGCCAGCGGCGCCTCAGCGGCCGGCGCTGCAGTGCGTCGCGGAGGCAGACCGAGAGCGGGGCGGCTCGGTGTCGGTTCGGCGCTCACGCGTTGACCTCCTGGGATTCAGCGACGGCGATCCGACGGGTCACTTCCATGGCGACAGCGTGGAGGTCTTCGGCCACGCTCGAGGCCGACTTTGGCCCTGCATGTCCGGCCTTCGCTTCACCGCGCAGGACCTCCCACCATTTCGGTCCCTTGCTGAGCTCCCGCTCGAGCTCGTGGGCCAACAATCCACGCTCACGGCACGCCTGGGCCGTGGCCTCCGCGTGGCGGATGCTCATCGGGAACCACACTTCGTCTGTGCCGAAATCGGCGGTGAGATGGTCGCGGGTGACCTTGTTAACCTGCTTGGAATTCGTACCGGTACCGACGAGAACGACGCCCAGTAGGTCCAGGGACGGATTGAGGCCGACGACGCTGTCCATTCGCGCAGCGACGGCGGCGACACCCTTACGGCTGGACATATCGGTCTTCAGCGGCACCAGTGCGTAACGGGCGGCAGCTACCGCGGCCGCCTGCAAAGGCTCATTTCCCGGCGGGCAGTCCAGGAGGACCAGATCGTACTCCCCCGCGACGCCGGCAAGCAGTTTCGCCAGAGCCAGCTGCGCAGCGTCACGATCCTTCTGGGCTTTAGCCCCAAGGAATGCCGCAGCATCATCGAGATGGGGGCCGCCGGCAATGACATCCAGATTAGGTCGGACGCCGGTCAACAGGTCCGGCTCTCCCCCGAAACATAACGAAGCCGCCGGATTCCTGCCGCCGTCACCCTGGTCGGCGTAGCCGAGGACCTCGGCAAGGTTTCCTTGAGGGTCAAGATCCACGAGGAGCACACGCGATCCGCCCCCAGCGAGGAGTCCACCTAGGTTGGCCACCAGGCGCCGGGAGCGGCCAGCTCCCGGTCATGCCGCACCAGGATTCTTCTATCCCATTTTCCATGTCGAGCGGGCCAGCGAAAGTCTCCTTGGCACCGCTAAATCCCTTGGAATTCCCCCTGAGATTCGTTAGCAACGAACGGTCATCCGACCCAAGTACGAAGCCATATGCTTTTCGTATGGCACAAAGAGTAGTAACCCTTTTGGAAGATGACTTCGACAGCTCCAAGGCAAGTGAGACACTTTCGTTTGCCCTCGACGGCGTCGAATACGCAATCGATCTCAATGATTCTCATGCACGGGAACTGCGCGAAGTATTCAGCCGCTACACCAAAGCAGCCCGGAAGACCGGCGGGCGGGCTCGGACAGCTCGTCCAGCTTCCTCCAATGCCCGCGAAGTCCGGCTGTGGGCGGTCGGCCAGGGCCTGCCGGTCAATACCCGCGGCCGTATCCAGGCTGACATCATGGAAACGTACGAAGCCGCGCACTAAGGGCAGTACCACCCAGATTCGGAGTTCAACCGGCTGATATTGGTTGGGTCAATCGCAGAAACCATCTGTGGATCGCTTAGGAGACACAATCGAGGCCAGAACTTATTCGAGTTCTGGCCTTGGTTTGTTTTAATACCGGTTACTGGCGCTGCGCTGGGCTGTCTGTCCCGAGGTACCCGTAAGGGTTTCGCGGCTGACGCCGTTTTCCCGGTCCACGCCGGTCTTCTGCTCCCCCCGCCCGCCCGTCGGCGCAGCTCCCCTGCCTTCTCGAGCAAGAGTGCTTTCCGGCGTCCGAGGTAGACCCCACGGATTTGGCCAGTTATCCCTTCCCACTGGTGTTTACCGATCAGCGCACGCTCCAAGTCGGCGGACTCCCCCATCACCGAAAGCATCAGATTCGCCGGCGGGGAATCGTCCCCGTTGAAGACCATCCGTTCCATGAGGAACTCGATTCGGACGCCCTTGTCGTGAGCCTCTTCGCCACGGAACGCAAGTCATCTATATTCCGTGCGAGCCGGTCCATGCTGTGCAAGACCAGGGCGTCCTCCTCTCGGATGAAGCGCAGCAGCTCCTCGAGCTGGGGGCGTCCGGTGTACTTGCCCGAGGAGTCGTCCGTGAGAATGCGGGTCCAGTTGGATGTCCCTGAGCTGCCGCTGAGTATTCTGCTCCAGGCTGCTGACCCCGATGTGTCCAATGCGATGCCCAGCCATGACGACCTCCCAACGAAGCGTGTCAGATTGAACCCTAAGACCCCGACGTCGAGTGTCGAGGAACCAGAAGACTGCCCCAACCTGACATGACGGTCAGTCGCTGTCCCGACGTCCTCTTGAGGTATACCCCACCCGGAAGGACCTTCGTGTTAGAGGACCGCCACCGATCGGCAGCCACCTACTCGCGGAAGCGGGCAAGTCGTTCCGGGGACTTACCGGAGGGACCGTAGCGAAGTCATCTTCCACAGAACCGCTTGACTCCAGTGAGGCTGGCGGAGCTGACAACCGCTCCCAAGACAAGGACCCACATATCTTGCCGGCCACGGCTGCCGAGGAGGCCTACTCCATGCTGCCGAAATTCGTACACCACGGGTACGAGGAGCAGGACCCTACGGCTGAATAGCTGCATGCCGAGCTGATGACACTCCCGGACTACTTCACGTAGCGCCCTAGATCTCTAGGGGTCTGCCTCGGGGAACACTGCCGGGGTCAGCGGTGAACAGGTTCCCCTCGTTGTACTGTCGCTCCAGGGCTTCGACCTCACGCTCCACGGCGGCAAGGATGAAGTCCGAGAGCGTCCTGGAGCCGGTCAGGTGGCGGGTTGCCATGTAGGCGGAACGCATCCTGGCGCCTGATTCCTTGGACTGGAAGAAACTTGTCTTCCGGTACATCTTCTTCTCCGGCTCCAGCGCCTCCGGTGCGGGCTGGCGGAGAAGTGCCTGGGAATATTGCGGACCCTGCTGAACGGGCTGTGTGTGAACCACTGGCTGTGGCTGTGGCTGTTGGGCGGGTGCCTGTTGCGGGACGGCCTGCTGGGCTGCCGGCGCCTGAACGACAGGAATTTGAACTGCTGAAGCCTGCTGAGCCGGTACTACCTCCGTCGGAGCCGGTGCGGGTGCCGGTACAGCTGCTGCTGCTGTGGATTGCTCAGGCTTAGCCACAGGGGCCGGGACTGCGATCAGCGCTGCAGGCTGGGACTCCCCCACCGGCTGCTCTACGCGCGTCATGTCCGCAATGACGCTGGTGTTGCGGGCCTTCGTCAGTCCTGAGCGTTTACGGACGGCGTCCAGAGCGCTCGGGGTCCCACCTCGTTCGGGTGCGGGTCCTGGGCGCTTCATGCCTCTGCGCCTTTCCAGATCAGAGTGGCCAGCTGAACCAAGTCGGCACGGTGAGGGGCAGCTTCTGAACCCCATGCACGCAGCGGCTGCGAGGCGGCCTGCGCCTTGGCGAACACTTCGCGGTCCTGAAGCATCGGCTCGAAGACAAGGTCCCCAAAGTTAGCGTTGATCTTCTCAATCCAGTGCATCTGGTCAGCCCGCTTCTTCTGTTTGTTGACGATGACACCCAGGAGTTCAATATTCTCGTTCAGGTTCTCCTGCACTTCCCCGATTGTTGTGACGATCTCCGAAAGCCCCTCGACGGAGGCGACCCGGGGCTCGGTGATCAGCAGGGCATGCGTGGCCGCCGTCAGGGCGTTGACAGTCAGCAGACCGAGCGAGGGTGCGCAATCAATCAGGACGATGTCATATTCATCCGCGACACCCTTCAGGGCGATCCGCAGACGGTGTTCGCGGGCCATCATGGAATCGCGTTCGCGAGAGGCCAGGTTGCGTTCGGCCGCGATCAGATCAAGTCGCGGGAAGTCCTCGTTCTTGTCGGCTCGGGGTTGCCAGGCCTCCCCCGCCGGCATGATGGCGTCGCCTGCGACACCAGCCATGATCTTCTGGTTGTTCGACTCGTCGCCGTAAAGAACGTCGTTGAGAGTGAACTCCGGTTCCGTCACGCCAAGGGCCGAGGTCACGTTGTACTGCGGGTCAGCGTCAATGACAAGGACCCTCTTACCGAGTGTCCTGGAAAACACCTCAGCCAGGCCTGTCACTAGCGTTGTCTTGCCGACGCCACCTTTTTGGTTGCAAACGGCGATGATTTTTGCCGACATACTCTGGGGTACCTTCCGTTGCACTGCTGGTCGAAAAACGGTGCGGCAGAAGGCCCGCATGTGGCGGGAACTCATCGGGCCAGCAGCCGATGACACCAGACTAGCGGCGTACCTCCAGTCTGCCCGTGTGCCACGCGGAGTGTCGACGCAAATAGTTCTTTTCCTGCTTATGCCCTCTTTCACGCAAATGGTTCCATATGCCTAGTTTGCGGAAATACTACCTATCTCCCCATCAGTGTGGAATGTTAGGAGCCCACGATGTGCCCATATGCCACTCAAAGAGTGACTCATGCCAATGCGAAAATGGAACCATTTGTTCCGCATTCGGCTTGTTACCCTGCCGGACTGGAACCAGGGAGTGCCACTAGGTGGTATCTCCACTTGGGCCGCCCCTACCTTGTAGCACGGAAGTGCTAGGACGCTGACTGCCTTGTGACCTTGTTAGATCAATTATGCGCAAATGGTTCCATTTGCGTCCTCAGGATGGTGCTTGCTGAAAGCTACTGCGACTGCACGGGCAGTCGCATCTGCGGGAGATCGGATTGTCTGGGCGATGATCCTTCAGAATCAAGTGGTGGTACTTACGAACAGCGCAGAAAGGTGGGATTTGCGCATCGGGCTCAATGTGTCCCTTCGGCACCATTCCCGCAAACAGTACAGTTTGAGCATTTGTTTCTCTAGCCTCCAATGGTGGTATTTGCGGCACTCTCACATCGATCGCAAAACGTTCCGTTTACGCAAATAGTGGCATAGTTCCCTGGGTTTCCTCGTCCGCCCCCCTACGCCAGGCTGGAGGCTCAGTGGATACGAACACGACCTGCAACTTTGCAGCCGGCCCAGAGGTGTGAGATCAGACATTCTGTTCGTCCCACCACAAGATCGACGCGGAACCTGCACGAGCTCCACAGGGCCCCGGACTGATAGCGGTGGTTGGCGTTTTTTCCGCAGCGCCTGATTCGATGCTTCTCACCGATGCCGACGTGCAAATAGAACCATTTGCGAAGTTGAGGAAGTACAACCATTTGCTGAAATCGGATGCCCCGACCCGCCCGGGGGCCAGCGGCCTGGGTCGACGGTGGCCACCAGAAATAGTGGTATTTGCGAATATCGGATACTGGTGGCATTGCGCAGCCCCACGGGAACGGGCCGGAAGCTGCTCGTAGACACGGGCCGTAGCCATTCGGGGCGCCGGCGGGCGAATGGCTTAGGGGTATACGTATTGCACAAATGGAACCATTTGCGCAAACACTCGCGTTCGGCGCTACGCAGAGAGGTGGGGGAGTGGGCTGGTCTGGCTGCGGCCGGCACCCGGCCGGCGAATTTGTCCCTCGGGAAGTGTGGGAAATCCGACTACAAGGAGCCGTATCGGAACGTGATCCGTCGACGAAATTCAGCCGGCCCTCGTGAACGCCATGTCAGCGAGGGCCCATTCATCCGGTGGGCCCTCAAATGCCTCCCATGGGTAGTCTTCGCCGGGGGAGAGGAGCTCCAAGACGGTGTTGACGTTCTTGGCTAGCCATTCCTTCCAGAGGATCCGTTCGATCCGGTAGCGCTGCAGCTGCGCCGCGACGGCTTCCAGCACACCGAAGTGTTCGGCGAGGTCCTTCAATGATGTGGTTGCCACCACGGACCAAGCCCGTGTGGTGTCACGGGCGATCATGTTCCAGGCGGCCATCACCTCGAGTGCTTCATTGACAGCTGTCCGGGAAAGCCTTGTCAGCGTCACGATATCTGCCGTCGACAGGCCGGGGGAGTGTTCCAGTGCTTCGTAAACGAAGGCCGCCGGCAATCCGAGTTCCCGGAACACAGGCCGCAGGGCATGGATCTTCCCCTTCCTCCAGGTGAGATCTTCGGCCGCCGTCTTCAGTTCCTCTGGAACGGTGAGCATGTAGAGGTCACCCTTGGTGCCGCGCCCCTGTTCCACCAACGTCACCAAACGGCCATTTTCGCCGCGCAATGCTCTCAGATGCCCCCCGACGGTCGTGTGATCCAGCCCGGTAGCAACCGCAATAGAGCGGACACCGAATTCAACAAACCGGGAGGCCGTCATGTGTGCAGCTTCACCCAGGGACCTCAGGACCATCCTCCTCGCCAGCCCCGTCCTTGAATCCGTGTACGCCTGCTCTTTCAGCCTGAGGGCATTTCGCCACGTCCTGATGAACCGGTGCTCAGTATCAGGATTCGTCGAAATCGAATTCCTTTGTATAACGGGGGGCTGTGTATCTGGCTGGCTTGTGGGGGATATACGGGCATTGTTCTTCCCGTCCCTGGACCCGGGGTCTTTGCTTAGGTACCTGACCGCATTCAGCCAGTCCCGGCGCAGGGCCGGGACCCGGTGCCGCGAGGCATAGCGGGCGTAGAAGGACGCCAGCCCAGGCCAGGTGCCCTGCATCATCCGGCGTTCCACATCGGTCAGTTGCAGGCCGGCGGCCGCGGCACCGGTGATGATCGCCTGGCGGGCATCCGAGTCGGAGGCGTACCGGTTTGAGTCGTAGAGCCCGGTCTGTGCCATCAGCTGCATCACCCGGGACATCCGGCCGGCAGGGTGCTTGAGTTTCGGGGCCTCGGAGGCCGCCGGCGTAAAGGTCTGTTCGAGGCGGAGCGCACGGACGGCGCCGATCTCCCCTGTCAGGTCAGCGTTCAGGGCGGTCCAGACCGCTGCGCTGTTGGGCCGGCGGGCAATGTCGTAAGCCATCGACAGGCTCATGGCGAGTTCCTGATAGCCACCCCTCTTGTGTGGCGAACCGGGTGTGCGCATGCAGCCATGGAGGAGGTTCTGGTGCGGGGTCTTGTCCAGGGTCCGGTACCGGGTGCCCAGCGCCTCGACAAGATCACGCGCTTCAGAGAAGGTGACTCGCTGCGCGAGCGGGATGTATACATGACGGCCACCGTTGGGGGAGTAGTCCTCGATCCACCGAGCCCCACAGTTGTGTAGCCAGGACTGAACGGCGCGGACGTCTGCCTCCACCCAATCGATACCGGCGACCGACGAGTCGAAGTCGAGGAAGATCGCCGCGCACGTGCCGTCTTTACCGAAGATTCTCACCGCTGCGGGAACCAACGGTAGACCGGGTGTCAGGTCGCGTTCGTGTTTCTGGGGATAAGACTTTCCCCCGTCGCGTGAAAGCCTGACGCGCGGCTGTCCGGCGAGAAGCGAAGCCAGGGCCGACCAAGCCTGGGAGGGGGACTCACTGGACCCCGGAGACACGCCGCGACTCAGGGAGTCTCTGGACGGCAGGGCGGACTCATGTACGATGGTGACTAATCCTTTCGAGGGATTGTTTGAGGCAATGAGTAAGGCCCGGTCTTGCAGGACCGGTTTGTTACACAAAGGAAGCCCTGTGAAGGACTTTCATCCGATTTACGATCTGTCAGCCGGCAAGCATTCCGGATCGTGAATCTAAAGCTTCGAAGGCCCGCCTAGTGCGGGCCTTCTTCTTTTTAAGAGGCTATGCGGATGGGGAGCTCCTGCTGATATTCGTACTGGTCAAGCGCTGCAAGGTCCGACTGCAGCTTAGGTTCAATGGCCGACAGGACGTACTCCGAAACGGTCAGGCCCTTCGCCGCCGCCACCTTTGCAATGCCGTCAGCAGTGCGTTCTTGCGTTCTGAAGCCTATGAATTTGCGCAGGCCCTTGCTGGGGCGTCCGCCGCCTCTGTTAACTGCTACTGCCGTCATGTGCTAAGTCCTTTGAATCTCGTACCGGAACCGAAGGCCGGTAGTGCTTCATCGTTCGTCCTGCCGCCGCAGCACCTGTGGATGTCATTTTCTGTTTACGGCTGCTCTGAAACTATCACCGGGTAAATGCAAGTCTGGGGATTTGTTTTCAGAAAACGGCGTCGTGTCGCGGCTCATACTTACCGCAACACCATGACCATCGTCATGGAACCGTTGGCGTTGATTTTGGCAGTCCCACACATCATTGCTCCAATATGTCACATCTCAGCAGAATTCTAGATATGGGTCGTTTTCAGGCGCGGCTCGGCGCGGTTCCACGCCCGCCTAACCAAGTCGTCCACTGTCTCAGCGTCTGCGGCCGAACCGCGTTCGGTGGGAAAGGCGCTGCGGAAAAGATCCTTGGTTGCCAAGAGGGACCTGAAGTACTGTCCGCGGCGGTCGATCCTTCGAGCCTGCACATCGAGAAAGTTCGCTGCTTCCTGTCGCTTCATCCCTGCTGCGATGCAGATTTTTACGGCTTCAAAGATGACCCTGTAGGCGGCTTCGTGTTCTTTGTTGACCTCTGCGAGGACGCGCTTGACGGCTAGCTGGGCTTCTTGCGGTGTGGCGTTCATGGGCGGTCCTTCTATTCGATCGAGAGTAGCGAGCCGAGCTCGGTCTGTGGTTTGCGGTGCTTCCGGGCGTAGGCGAAGAGCGCAAGGCCTACAACCACGAGGGTCGTGGAGATGTAGGAAACGATCATGAACACGTAGATAGCGTCTCCGGTTGCGCCAAGCTCGAGCGGGTAGGTGAATGCCCGAATCAGTGACAGTGCAAAGCCGGTTGCGATCAGCCCCGAGGCGAATCGGCCGACTTTGAGGGGATTCCTGCGCGCATCCCTGTAAGCCGGTTTGATGAGCGGTAAGACGATGTAGGCCACGTAGGACAGTACGAGCCACGTATTCAGACGCACGCTGGGCTGCCTTGCGTAGTCCAGCAGTTGAGGCGACGGGTTCGGGGTTTCAGCAGCCAGGAGAGTCCACAGGAGGCCGGCGGCGACGATTCCGAGCATGACTGCGCCTGGCTCACCCACGGTCCACCGACGTGCCGATAGCGAGTCGTATGCGCGGCTGAGGTGGCCGCCAAGGAACGCGACAGCAACGAGGACGAAGTATTTGGATATCAAGTCAGTGGCATTGGTCAGCGGCATGAAGGAATCTACGGCTAAGTAGACCGGGGGGAGGAGCAGGAAATAGGCCAAGGTCAGGAAGATTCCTGACAGCGCGATGCTGCTGGCTTTTCCCTGCAATGCATGCTGGTGCCCTAGGACCGGTGTATTGATGCGCTTGAAGGTTAGGCTGCCCAGGAGAATGAGCATCAGGCCTACCGGTACGACGGACAGCGGGTTCATCCCAAGAGTTCCGTCATTTTCTCCGCGTATTCTCGGGCTTCTTTCCTCTGCTTCACGCGTCTCTGCAACAGGTGAATGCGGGCGGAAATGGCATCCACTAAGAGATTATCGGAAACTTCAAGCAGCTCATCCTCACGGGCCCGGATCTGCCACCCTCCCTCAGCCGGCGTGATCAGTTCAGTCACCACGAGGCCGGTCGCGAACGAGCCTTCGCCGGCCCTTGATGCTGCAATCGCCAAATGGGGATTCAACTTATTTTCAGTGAGCTGTGTGGCGATATAGGTAAGCGCCATGCCCGTTTCCTGGGACATTCGCTGGCGGATGTCCCCCGGGTCGATGGCATCGATCCAGGCGCGGACAGAGCCGTCATGAGGAAAGGCAATGAGGTCGATTTCCTTACGAAGCCCGCGGGGATAGTGCTTTTTGGAGGTACGGAACTGTAGCTCCGCCATGAGATCTGCGTGATGGACCTGGCTCAAGACTTCTGCCGGAGAGGGTTCTATGGGCCGGGACTTAATAATCCGGTACGGCTCAAAAACGCTGAGGGCATCGATGACGTTCGTCCCGGTAGCCCGTGCAATGGCAATCACCGTGGACTCGGCGACATTTCCGCGCCTGAGCTGATTGTTCAGGGTGCCTCGATTTATCCCCGTCAACGTGCTCAACGCGGTCGGGGAAGGGCTGAGGGATCGTCCATCCAGCCACTCCCTAAATTCGGCGGTTGAGACAGGCACGGACACTCCTTAGAGAAAGGACACAGGCAAGCACGGGTGATCAATAGCTGTTAGGATTTGAACCAATTACTAAACAAATCGTTTTTGATCAAGTTTTGTATTAAATTCCCGTAGCTTCTGGGATCGAGTTTAGCCGGGGTCTACCTCCGGGAGACGACCGGTGGTCGCCACAGCACAGAAGTACAGGGGGAAGCCGTGAAGCGGTCCAAGATGCTCAGCACTGGAGTTGCCGTCGCGGCACCCGTGATGCTGCTCGGCCTGGTCTTCTCCCTGCTCCTGCTGCTTGCCCCCGCGAAACCGGCCGCGGCTGATTGCGGTCCGGCCGTTTCCATGGTCGTCGACGGCAACACCAGGGTTGAGGGCTATACCCAAGAGCAACTGAAGAACGCTGCCGCGATCATGGGCGCCGGAAGGGCGCTGAACTTGTCCGTAAACGGCCAGATGATCAGCGTGATGGTGGCACTGGGGGAGTCGGGGTTGCGCGTGCTGGACACCGGCGACGCTGCCGGCCCCGACTCCCGGGGGTTGTTCCAGCAGCGCGACAACGGCGCGTGGGGCACCTATGCAGACCGCATGGACCCCACCACCAGCGCAACAAACTTCATCAAGGCCCTGCAGGGCGTGCCCGGCTGGGAGCTGTTGGACCCGTCGATTGCCGGTAACAAGGTCCAGCGCAACGCCGATCCCTACCACTACCAGAGGTACTGGCCCAAGGCCGTGAAACTCGTTCAGGCGCTCTCGAACTCGGAGTTCTCCCTGCAAGGCAGCGACTGCGCCATCCCCGGACAATCCGGCGCGGGGGATGACTACCCGTGGAAGAACTCCCCGACCTGGCTGCAGGTCGGGGCAAATCGGCCAGCACCTCGCCGCTGGGCATGTACTACCGCGAGTGCGTGGACTTCGCCCTGTGGCGGGTGAACCAACAGATGGGGTCAACCGGCGCACCGTTCAAGTTCCTCAACGGCACCTTCCGTCCCGACGGGCAGGGCCTCGGCTCGGCCCTGACCTGGAAGGCCGGCTGGGACGCCAAGGGCTGGGCCGCCGGCAACACACCACGGGTCGGCTCGGTCGTCTGGTACGCGCCCGGCGCCGGGGGAGCGGACGCGAACTTCGGCCACGTCGCCGTGGTCAAGGAAGTCAAGGACAACGGGACCTACGTCGAAGAGGGCTACAACGGCAACCCGGCCCCGGCGGACCACAGCTACTACACCCGGACCGTGGCCAACACCGTCCCCTCAGCTTTCCTGTACCTGCCCACCCAAGAGGAGAAGAAGTGAAAAAGTCCTTGACCCTGGTCGGTGTGGCGCTGCTCTGCGTTTCCTGCACGCCGGTGGCGAACACGACGCCGACGCCGGCGGCATCAACGAGCAAGCCCACGTCGTCCGCGCTGGTCTCACTGAGCGCCAACAGCGGACCGCAGGCACCGGGGGCACCATCCCGGCCACGATCGGCATCACCTGGGATCAGGCCAGCAAAGACAAAGCCGTCGACGTCGCAGAGAAGGCCATGTCGGACTTCGCCCGCCCCACGGTGGAGGAAAAGCAGTGGGCCAACGACCTGGCCCGGTGGCTGACCCCGCAGGCCACCGCCGACTACTCGGCAGTGGACCCGGCCAACATCCCGGCAAGCCGCGTCACCGGCCCCGCCACCCTCGCCGTCGATGAAGCCAACGGCTTCGGCGTCATGGCAGCGGTCCCCACCAACGCCGGGACCTACACAGTGCAGTTGCTCCGCACAGGCAAGGACGCCCCGTGGAAGGTCAACCGGCTCACCCCGCCCTCGTCCTAAACGCCGCACCCTCCATCTCACACACGTAAGGAAGAAGCTCATGGGTACTACACCAACCGAGGTCATGGCCTTTCCCAACATCCGGGCCATCGTCCGCGACAATGGCACCGCCGAGGTCGTCGTCGCGGGCAACTCCCGCGTCGTCCGGCCGGAGACTCCGTGCAGGAACTGCGCAACAACGCCCTGGCCCTCATCGTGGGCGAGGCACAGACCCTCCAGCGCCCCGTGCGGGTCCAGATCGAGGACCCCGAAGGACACGGTGAACTCATCGTCCACCCGGATAACAAGATCGAATCCGTCTCCTACGACCCCCGGCAGACCCGCCGCCGGGCAGAAGCCCCCGAAACAACACCCCAGACAGTCGCCCCGGCGATCATTGAGACCGCCCCGCGCCGGAGCCCGTGGCCACTCCAACGGAGTCCGCGCCAGTTCCTGCCCCTGCAGCACCGGTGGACGTCCAGCCCTGGCCACCCGCCTCCGTCGCAGCCGATACCGTTCCGGTGCCGGCCACCCCGGAACCGCAGACGGCCGCCGCCGCTACTAAGGAAGCGGCGCCGACGCGGCGCAGCCTGAAGGAAACCTCGTTCCTGGTCAGCGCCCCGGTGCTGGAACCTGCCACCCGGGGCTGGCGCGGAACACTCACGCGCCTGGGACTCCGGATGGACCCCTCCGAGGAAGAACTCACCGAACGGGAGGACATCCGCACGGTCAGCCAGCACTGGCCCGGCCCCCGCACGATTGCGGTGGTCAACCGCAAGGGCGGGGCGAACAAGACCCCCACCGTGGTGATGCTCTCGGCGATCCTCGCCCGCTACAGCGGCGCGGCCACGGTCGCGTGGGACAACAACGAATCCCAGGGCACCCTCGGGTGGCGGACCGAAAAGGGCTCCCACAACCGGAGTGTCCTGGACCTGATCGACGCCTCCACCGAACTGCTCTCCCCGTCAACGAACGCTGCTGAAATCGCCAAGTTCGTCCACCACCAGACCGCCGATAAGTTCGATGTCCTGCGCTCGGATGAAAACGAGGAAGGCGACCACGAAGTCACCGCCGAGGAAGTCGACATCGCCCACCAGGTGCTCACCCGCTACTACCGGCTCGTGGTCATGGATCCGGCAACACCGCCCGGGCAGCAAACTGGCGGCGGATGATCGACCACACCAACCAGCTCGTCGTCCCCGTGACCGCCATCGAGGACCGCGCCGAAGCCGCCCGACTGACGCTGCAGACCCTGGAATCCCGTGGTGGCCACGACGCGGAGCTGGCCCGCACGCCGTCGTCATCGTCTCTGAGTCCACCGACGCCAAGCGCAGCATGAGCGGGGATGCCCTGAAGCGGGCCAAGGACGAGGCCCAGCGGATCGCTGACGGCTTCGCCCGTTCGTCCGGGCGGTCGTCCGGATTCCTTACGACCCTGCCCTGGTCAACGGACCCATCCGCTATGAAGCCCTCCAGCCCGCCACCCAGCGGGCATGGCTGGCAGCCGCGGCCGCCGTTGCCGCCGGCTTCTAACCACCCACCAACGGACTTCGAGAGGAGGAACGATGCAGCAGTCCCTGAACCCTGGATCACCCGCCCGGCCACCGCCGACGGCGCGGAGACGGCAACGCCGGAGGCGCACGTGCCGTCGGCGGCCGTGATCAGTACGCCCCTGCGCGGAATGGTCGAACCCGACGCGGCAGACCGTTGGCCAGCCGGACCGTCTCCGGATCTGCAGCGCTGTGGATCACCGGTGCTCATGGAGGGTCCGGTGAAAGCCGCATCGCTGATCTGATCGTCGGGGCACGGGTCACCGGTCAGTGCTGGCCCGTTCTCCAGGACGGCAGCAAGCCCCGGGTGCTACTGGTCTGCCGCGCAGACATGCGCGGTCTGACAGCTGCACAAAACGCCCTGACGCAGTGGGCATCAGGCGCGGCGCCCGCGGTTGATCTGCTCGGCCTCGCCATTCTGGCGGACGCACCGGGAAGACTCCCAAGGCACTTCGTGATTTCGCTGTCATCGTCGGCGGGGGAGCCCCCCGCTTCTGGACCCTGCCCTGGGTCGAAGCCTGGCGACACGGGAACTCCACAACCCGCCCGGCCGTGATTCCAACGATTCGTCACTGACTTAGCCGTCCTGGCTGCCACCACCTCACCCAGCACCACGAACTGAAAGGTCTCTCCATGAACTCCTTCTCCGCATTGCAGCAGCGTCATCCCAACCCCACCCCGGTTGTCCCGGCAGGCAGGTGGCCTTCTCACGATCCTGAACTGGGCCTCCGGCATCGGCCTGGTCCTCGGTGTCCTGGGCGTCATCATCGTCGGCATCGGCATGGTCATCCAGCTCCAGCGCGGCGAGGGAGCCCAGGCCATCGGCAAGCTCGGCTGGGTCCTGATGGGCTGCATCATCATCACCGGCGCCGCCGGCATCGTCCGCGCCTTCGTCTAACCAGCACCAACAACGGGAGGTTCACCATGAGCCAGTCAACAGAGAGCACCACCGAAGCAATCCGTTCACCAAACCCGGTTTCATCATTGCTGCCGCGCTGGTGGTCGCGCTGATTGCAGCAGCCGTCGTCATTTTCCTGCTCCCCAAAGGACAGGGCACCGCCCAGCCAGCGCCGGGACAGCAGCATCCGACAACCCGGCTACGGCCAGCCCAGCGCCACGACAGGTGCAGGCAAAAGCGTCTGCGGACTGCCTGGGAGCCAAGAAATTGCACTTGGAGCAGCACCGAAATCCAATGGGACTTGGTCGGAACATGGCCGTTCCCAGCGATCCATCAACGGCCGGCCCTGGCACTGTGGAAAGGACGGTTGAGGTCGTGCTTTGCTCAATCCCCCACCGGCGCCCTGTACGCAACGGCAAATATCTGGCAGCGTCGTTAACGGCTATGCAAAACAGGTTTACCTGGAGCTTGCAGCTGATAGCCCTACGCGGGACAAGGCGGTACAGGCCATAAAGGAAGGGAAAGACGTCGGCGGTGCAACCTCACCGAAGGTTCAGATCGCCGGCTTCATCATTCATTCGTACACGCCTGGAACGGCCGTCGTGGAGCTGGCCATCAGAGCGCCGACGGAGGATACGGTGCTTTTCAACGTCGCTGCTTTGGGAGGACGGCGACTGGAAACTGGATATGCCGGCCGCTGGCGGAGGCGCAGTGCGCCAGATCAGTGACCTGAGTTCATTCATCCCTGGGCCGGCGTCTGACATGGCAGATAAGGCATGTGAAGTCTGGGATGGGCCTGCTGGCCGCAGCAGGTGCAGCAATATCGCGGCGGGAATTGCAGACGACGCCATCATAATCTTGCCAAGGCCATCATGGAGGGCATGAGCCAGATGGTGACGACTCTGTCGACTTTTGGGTGTCCATGCCCACGGTGAACCTGGCCAGCTCCGACGGGTGTAACGCCGAGTCCCATCGTCTCCATGGTGAACAGCGAATTGATGTCTGGACTCTGACGCTGGCTGTTCTCGCGGTCATTCTCGGTGGCATCCGAATGATCTGGGAACAGCGCGGGGCACCACTGAAGGATCTGCTCCGGTCCCTCATCACGCTGGCTTTAGTCTCGGGCTTGGTCTGGGGGTCATCTCCATTCTGGTGATCGCCGCGGATGCTTTCTCGGCAGCCATCATCGACCGATCCACGGACGGTAAGGGCTTTGCCGAGTCGATGAGCCTCCTGGTCGTGTCCGGCCAGGCAGGGGTCGGTGTGTTCATCCTCATTGTTCTGGGATTGATCGGTCTGATTGCCTCCTCGTCCAGGTCGTTTTGATGGTGGTCCGCAGCGGCATGTTGGTGATCATGGCGGGCATCCTGCCCACCACCGCGGCCTTCACCAACACTGAGATGGGGAGGCAGTGGTTCCAGAAAGCAGTTGGCTGGACTATCGCGTTCATCCTCTACAAACCTGCGGCAGCCATCGTTTACTCGGTCGCATTCCTCCTCATGGGTAACAACAGTGGGAAGGATTCATTGATCACTTCCATCACGGGCTTCACGTTGATGATCGTCGCGCTGTTCGCTTTGCCGGCGTTGATGCGTTTTGTGACGCCGATGGTCGGGGCCGTCGCTTCCGGTGGGGGAGCGGGAGCCGGAGCCGCCGTTGGGGCCATGGCAACCGGCGCCGTATCCATGGGCCGCAGCGGGAGCGGTAAGGGCAATGCCGCCCCGACACCGGCCAGTA
Source organism: Arthrobacter sp. U41 (assembly GCF_001750145.1). NCBI lineage: Bacteria > Bacillati > Actinomycetota > Actinomycetes > Micrococcales > Micrococcaceae > Arthrobacter > Arthrobacter sp. U41. The sequence continues at coordinate 135,378 of NZ_CP015733.1, read as the reverse complement.
CGCAAAGCAACCAGTCAGGCGCATCTCCGAAGGGCAGCAATGGAACGCCTGGCCCGAAGGGAAATGGCGGCCAGCCGACGCCCGGGGCTACCGGTCCGGGCGGGGCCACCAGCTTCATGGCCGGCGCAGCAGGCACTACCGGCGCCGGGGCAGGAGCTGCTGCTGGTGGCGGTGCCGCGGCAGGAGCTGCTGCTGGTGGCGGTGCCGCGGCGGGTGCGGCGGGTGCGGCGAAGGCCGCCGGCCCGGCTGGCATGGCTGTCGCCGTAGGTGCACAAGCAGCGTCCAGGGTTTCTCAGGCCGCACAACAGACCGCGCAGGATTCAACCGGCCAATCAGAAACAGTGGAGGGCCCCAGTGGCAGCAATTAATACCGAATACAAGGAACCGTCCTACGGCAACTGGCGCGTCCCGCGCTCTGCCGGTCTGGGTAACCTCGGAGCTATCGGCACCGGCATTGTCATGGCCGGGCTGCTGGCCGGCATCATCAGCTTCGCCATCGCAGGCCTGTTCCCGGGCCTTGCTGTCCTGGCCGTGGCCGGGGCCAGCGCCTTGTTGCTGACGGTCAAGGACAAGCACGGCCAGTCCGTTGTTGACCGTTTCGGGACACGGATGAGCTTCCGTCTCTCCAAGTCCTCCGGAACGAATCTCTACCGTTCCGGCCCCCTGGGTGTGACGCAGTGGGGCATGTACCAGCTGCCCGGCCTTGCCGCGAAGTCCACCCTGTACGAGTTCACCGACTCCTACAAGCGCCCGTTCGCGCTGCTGCATGTGCCTTCCACCAGCCACTACACCGTGATTTTCTCCACCGAACCCGACGGTGCGTCCCTGGTGGACCCGGAGCAGGTCGATGCGTGGGTCGCGAACTGGGGCGGCTGGCTCGCCGGCCTCGGGGACGAAGCGGGCCTGGACGCCGCCGCCGTAACGGTCGAGACCGCACCGGATTCCGGCTACCGGCTCCGCAATGAGGTCACCATGAACATCGACCCGAACGCCCCGGATTTTGCCAGGAACGTGCTCAACGAGGTCATCGACACGTATCCGGAAGGTTCGGCCACGGTCCGGGCCTGGGTGTCCCTGTCCTTCAACGCCTCCCTGCGGGCCGGATCGAAGAAGCGCACACCCGCAGATGTGGCCCGGGACCTCGCGTCCCGGATCCCCGGGCTGTCGGCACGGTTGCAGTCCACCGGCGCCGGGATCGCCCGGCCGATGTCCGCGCAGGAACTCTGCGAGGTCGTCCGGATCGCCTACGATCCGCCCGCTGCCCTGATCATTGATCAAGCGCATGCCGCCGGCTCCCCGGTGTCCCTGACCTGGGGCGAAGTTGGACCCTCCGCGACGCAGGCGTCCTGGGATGACTACCGGCACGACAGCGCGTTCTCAGTTTCATGGACCATGACAGGGGCCCCGCGCGGTTCGGTGAACTCCTCGGTCCTGTCCCGGCTGCTGGCCCCGCACGGGGACATTGACCGTAAGCGGATCTCGCTGCTGTACCGCCCGATGGATTCGGCCCGTGCCGCGGCCGTGGTGGAGCGGGATCAGAACAACGCCAACGTCCGCATCACCTCCGGGAACCGGCCCTCCGCCCGGCCCTGGTTGATGCCCGCTCCGCTGTGCAGACGGCGCAGGAAGAAGCTCAGGGCGCCGGGTTGGTGAACTTCGGCATGGTCGTCACGGCCACCGTGACCGATAAGGACCGTCTCGCCGATGCCGTGGCCGCCGTGGAACAGACCTCCGGCACCGCCCGGGTGCTGCTGCGCCGGGCCTACGGCACCCAGGACACCGCGTTCGCCGCGTCCCTGCCGCTTGGTCTGGTCCTTCCCAAGCACAGCCTCCTGCCCTCCGAAATCAAGGACGCCCTGTAATGGCCCTTCGAGACTTTTGACGTCAATGACTGCAAAGACAGTAAAACCAGCAAAAGCTACTCCCGAGGACACGGTTCGGAAGGAACCACGCCAGCCCGGGCCATCTGCCCGGGGCTGGACCGGACGCGGCGGCGGCATGGCCCAGCTCGTCCCGTCCGTGAAGGAATACCGGGGAACCACGGTCCAGGTCTGCGGGCTGTGGCCGTTTTCCTCCGGGGCATCCTCGCCCATGATCGGCGTCCCGCTCGGACGCCATGAGGAGACTCAGGCCACGGTCTGCTGCGACCCGATCAGCTGGTTCCAACGGGCACGCCTGATTTCCAACCCGTCCGCGTTCATCCTGGGCAAGCCGGGGCTGGGAAAGTCCACCGTGGTACGCCGGATGTTCATCGGGCTCTCCGCACAGGGCGTCCACCCACTGATCCTGGGGGACCTCAAAGGCGAGCACGTCAAAGCGGTCCAGGCACTCGGCGGCCAGGTCATCAAGCTCGGCCGCGGCGTCGGCTACCTGAACATCCTCGATCCCGGCCAGGCCGTCGAAGCGGCGCAGTTGCTCGAGGACAGCGGCCACCATGAGGACGCCGCCCGGGTCCGCGCCGACGCTCACGGCCGGCGGCTGACCATGGTGGTCTCCCTGATTACCATCAGCCGGAACAACCCGCCCGCCGATCAGGAACAAACCATCCTGGACCGTGCCTTACGGGTCCTCGATGACCGGTTCGACGGTGTTCCTGTCCTGAAAGACCTATTGGACGTGATCATTTCCGCACCCGATGAACTGCGGCAGGTCGCCCTGGACCGCGGCGACATGAACGTCTACCTGCAGGAAACCCGGGCACTGGAAGCAACCCTGCTGGGCTTGACCGGAGGCGGGAAGCTCGGAGAAATCTTCTCCCGGCACACCACCAACCCCATGATGCGCGACCGCGCCGTGGTCTTCGATGTCTCCAGCATTGACGAGACCGAAACCGACCTCCAAGCTGCAATTCTCCTCGCGTGCTGGTCCTACGGATTCGGCACCGTCAACGTCGCCCACGCCCTCGCCGACGCCGGGCTGGAACCGCGCCGGAACTACTTCGTGGTCCTGGACGAACTCTGGCGGGCACTGCGCGCCGGCAAAGGCATGGTGGACCGGGTAGACGCCCTGACCCGTTTGAACCGCTCCGTCGGCGTAGGACAGATCATGATTTCCCACACCATGTCCGACCTGCTGGCACTGCCGGCGGAAGAGGACCGGATGAAAGCCCGCGGCTTCGTGGAACGCTCCGGCATGGTGATCTGCGGCGGCCTCCCGGCCTCGGAAATGCCGCTCCTGACCTCAGCCATTCCACTGTCCCGGCAGGAACAGCAGAAGCTCATCTCCTGGCAGGACCCGCCCGCCTGGGACTCACGCGGGCTCGACGTCGAACCTCCGGGCCGGGGGAAGTTCCTGATCAAGGTCGGCGGCCGTCCCGGCATCCCCGTCCTGGTGGGACTGACATCTTTGGAGCAAGGCCCGGACGGGGTCAACGACACCGAGGGGAAATGGAGAGAGATCCCGGAAACCCTCCTCGAGCCAATGACCCCTGACGTACCCCTTGAGGGAGGCACGCTGTGAGCGCACCGAACCGCAAAGGAATGGGCCTCGGGGATGCCCTGCTGGTCTGGATGGCCATCGGCTTCATCGTCGTCTTCGGCGGCGGGACCTACGCCGCCGCCCACCTGGGATCCTGGATGGCCGGCATCGACTCACCCCCCAAACATCCCATCGACCTGGTCGCCGGGCTGGTCAAGGGCCGCGTGCCGTGGCCTGTCCAGTCCACCGTCGCGGCCGCCCTCATGGCCGGCGTTGTCCTGGTTCTGGCCATCGTCGTGCTCGTGGCCTGGAGGAAGGGTGCGTCCAAGCGTGCCCGCGTCGACAAGGCCGCCCGGTACCTGGGTCGAGGGAAGTCCTTGGCTGCGTTCTCCGAGAAGGGCGCGAAAGCGACGGCGGATCGGCTGGGAGTGACAGGAACGCCGGGCATCGTGGTGGGCAAGGTCGTCTCCACCGGCCAGACGTTCATTCAGTCCTGGGAAGACCTCAGCCTCGATATCTGGGGTCCCCGGACCGGTAAGTCCACTTCCCGGGTGATGCCGGCGATCCTGGACGCGCCGGGTGCTGTGGTGTCGACCTCGAACAAGCGTGACGTGGTGGACGGCACCCGGGGCGTCCGCGAGGCAACGGGCCCGGTGTGGGTGTTCGATCCGCAGAAGATCGCCCAGGAGGAAGCGCAGTGGTGGTGGAACCCGCTCTCCTATGTCACGGACGAAGAGAAGGCGTACAAGCTCACGCAGCACTTTTCAGTTGGGTCCCGGGTCCCGGGGTCCAAGCCGGATGCCTACTTCGACCCCAAAGCCGAGGACATTCTCTCCTCATACTTCCTCGCGGCCGCGCTCGGTGAACTTCCCATCACGCAGGTCTACCTGTGGGTGACGGAGCAGGTGAACCGGGAGCCGATCAACATCCTGAAAGAGCATGACTACGAGCTGCAGTACAAGGGCCTGGAGTCCACGCTGGAGCTGGCCGACAAGCAGCGTGACGGTATCTTCGGCACCGCCGAGAAGATGATCCAGTGCCTCAAGAGCCGGAACACGCTGCGCTGGGTCGCCCCCACAAGCCGCGCGACGGTAGCCACGGATGCCCGCCGGCAGTTCAACCCGCACGCTTTCGCTGCCTCCCAGGAGACGATCTACATCCTCTCCAAGGAAGGGGCCGGCTCAGCTTCCCCGCTCACCACAGCGTTGACGGTGGCGATCGCTGAGGCGATGGAGGAACGGGCCGAGCGCAGCGGCGGCCGTCTGCCCAAGCCTGCGCTGTTCGCCCTCGATGAGTTGGCCAACGTCGTCCGCTGGGCAGCCCTGCCGGATCAGTTCAGCCACTACGGGTCCAAGGGCCTGATCGTCATGGGCATCCTGCAGTCCTGGTCCCAAGGTGTCGAGCTGTGGGGCGAGGCGAACATGCGGAAGATCTGGTCGGCCGCGAACGTCAAGGTCTACGGTGGCGGCGTCGCTGAAGAAGGTTTCCTTCGGGCGCTCTCGGACCTGATCGGGGACTACAGCTACACCAACGTCTCCGTCTCCTCCGGCAAGTCCGGCTCCAGCCGTTCCCGGCAGGAGGGCAAGGAACGCATCTTCGACGTCTCCAACCTCGCGGAACTGGACCGTGGCCGCGCCGTGGTCCTCGCCTCCGGCGCACCCGCCACGCTGGTCCGGACCATGCCCTGGTACACCGGCCGGCACAAAGACGCCGTGGAATCCTCCATCAAAAAGTACAGCCCCCGCCCGGAGGAACCGGAGGCCGTCCCGGTGGCCGCTGCACCGGTCGCTAATCCCTGGGTCACCGGGTAAGGAAGCAACCAGCCATGGCAGATGATTTCGGACTATTCGACACGGACACCCCCGCCCCCAACCCCGGCGCAGACGACGACGGCAACCCGGAGAAGGCTCCGGAGCTCGTCTACGGCACGGCCGAAGAGTTCCTTCACGAGCAGCTGCTGCCGACATACGTCCGCAGCGTCACCGGAAAAACCGCGAAGTGGTGCATCGAGTGGTACTTCCACCCCGAAGCCGTCTCCCGCGTCGCGGCCCTCTGGCGTTCCTGGGAGCACCTGCGCCTCGACCCGGCCACCGGCATGAGTGTCTGGTGGCGCGATCACGCAGACCACCACATGGGCGTCCTGCTGAACCCACAAGGGCCGTTCTACAACTGCGATATGAAAGAGCATCGCGACCCGGACAGCTTGGAACCGAAAAAAGCTCCCCCCGGATGGTTTCCGGACGAACGAAGGAACACCCCGACAGCATGAATGATGAATCAGTGCAGCCCAAAAGAACAGGTAGAACACGCGCTCCGCTGAGCCGCAGTCGGCGGCCGCCGTGCTTTCGGCCTTCAGGCCCTGGTCTTTGAGCCGGTTCCTGTCGTTGCCGGTGACGCGGTTCTCGATTTCGCGGCCGAGTTTTTTCCATGCGGCCGAAGAGTTCCTTCTCGGCGCGTTCGTACCGCTGCTCCACGGGCATCCGTTCGGAGCCCTCGAATCCGCCCTCTGCCAGGAGTTTGGCTTAGCCCAAGGCTGCTCTAGATCAGAGCGGGGTAACGTAGGCGCCGGAGATTCCTCCGTCCACGAGGAATGTAGATGCTGTGATGAAGGAGGAGTCGTCGCTGGCCAAGAAGGCGACAGCAGCGGCCAATTCCTCCGGTTCCGCGAAGCGCCCCAACGGGACGTGCACCAGGCGTCGGGCTGCCTTTTCGGGATCCTTGGCGAAGAGTTCTTTCAAGAGCGGAGTATTTACAGGTCCCGGGCACAGAGCGTTGATGCGGATGCCCTGACGTGCGAATTCGACGCCGAGTTCCCGGCTCATGGACAGCACGCCGCCCTTGGAGGCGCTATAGGAAATCTGTGACGTTGCCGCACCCATGACAGCGACGAAGGAAGCCGTGTTGATGATGGATCCCTTGCCTTGTTCCTGCATGAAGGGGATGGCGTATTTGCAGCAGTAGTAAACAGAGGTGAGGTTAACCTCCTGAACCCGACGCCAAGCGTCGATTCCCGTGTCCAGGATTGAGGCGTCATCGGCGGGGGAAATACCGGCGTTGTTGAAGGCGATATCCACACTGCCGTAGGTCTCCTTGGTTTCCGCGTAGAGGTTGCGCACTTCTTCCTCACTGGTCACGTCCACCTTGACGAACAGGCCACCCACCTCGGCTGCGGCGGCCATCCCGGAAGCCGGTTCGATGTCCGCGATCACAACGTTGGCGCCCTCGGCGGCCATCCGGCGCGCGGTGGCGAGGCCGATGCCGCTAGCACCGCCAGTGATGACTGCACTGCGGCCAACGAGCCGGTTGGAAACTACTGTTTGCATGGTTACTCCTCTGGAAAGTTGAGATGTGGGGAACTAGGCGTGGTCGGTAGAAATGAAGACGTTCTTGATTTCGGAGAAGGCATCGAGGGCATCGGGGCCGAGTTCGCGACCCAACCCTGATTGCTTGAAGCCGCCGAACGGTGTGGAGTACCGGACGGAGGAATGCGAGTTGACTGACAAGTTGCCGGATTCGACTCCACGGGCAACGCGCAGGGCCCGGTCCACCTTGGAAGTCCAGATAGAACCGGACAGTCCGTACTCGGTGTTGTTGGCGAGACGGATGGCGTCGTCTTCGTCATCGAACGGAACGACGGCGACTACTGGGCCGAAAATCTCGTCGGTGAACGAGGGCGCATCCAGGTCAGGCGTCAGGACGGTGGGCGGGAACCAGAAGCCCGGGCCTTTGGGTGCCTTCCCTTGAAAGGCGACCGGCGCGCCGTCGGGCACAAATGACGAAACCCTGCGGAGCTGCTGAGCTGAAATCAGGGGGCCCATGGTGGTGGCCGCATCGGCAGGGTCGCCGACACTCATGCCCAGAACCTCGGGTTCTAAGAGCTCTAGAAAGCGGTCATAGACGTTCCTCTGAACGAGGATCCGGGAGCGAGCGCAGCAGTCCTGGCCGGCGTTGTCGAAGGCGCCACTTGGGGCGGCGGCTGCCGCGAATTCAAGGTCGGCATCGTCGAAGATAATGCTGGCGCTCTTACCGCCAAGCTCCAGCGTCACCCGCTTCACCTGGTCGGCGCAGCCTGCCATGATCTGCTTGCCCACCCCGGTTGAGCCGGTGAACACCACTTTGCGGACAGCTGGGTGGGTGACAAGCCGCTGCCCCACCACCGACCCCTTACCGGGAACCACCTGGAAAACGCCCGCAGGAATTCCAGCTTCCAGGGCTAGTTCCGCCAAGCGGATGGCCGTCAGCGGAGTAACCTCAGCCGGCTTGAGTACCACTGTGTTCCCTGCCGCCAGGGCTGGTGCGAACCCCCACCCGGCAATCGGCATGGGGAAATTCCACGGGACAATCACGCCGACCACGCCGAGCGGTTCGTTGAACGTCACGTTGACGCCGCCCGCCACTGGTATTTGCCGGCCGAAGTGCCGTTCTGGGGCCGCCGAATAGTAGGTGAGGACATCGCGAACGTTGCCTGCTTCCCAGCGGGCATTTCCAATGGTGTGCCCGGCGTTGCGCACTTCCATCTGGGCTAGGTTTTCCAGATCGGCGTCAACTGCGTCGGCGAACCGGCGCAGCAATAGCGCCCGGTCAGCGGGAGCAACGGCCCGCCAGGATTCATAAGCGGCAGCGGCCCTGGCGATGGCGGCATCCGTTTCGGCCAGGCCGGCGAGCTGGACTGTCTGGAGAACTTCCTCGGTTGCCGGATTGATCACATCAAATACTGTTGTGGTCATGCTGGGGACATCGCTTTCATGGTTGCGGACTGGTTGGATCGGTAGCTGGCGGCGGCTTCTACGAAACCCCGGAACAGCCTGAGGTCGTGCGGGTTCTGTTCAGGGTGGAACTGGACTCCAAGCACCCAACCGCTTTCCGTCGTCTCCAGCGCCTGGACCAGGCCGTCTGCGGATCTGGCCGTCACTCGGAGGGCGTCAGGCACGGAGTCCATGGCCTGGTGGTGGTAGCAGGGCGATGCAGCTGATTCCCCGAGCAGGTCATGGACCAGGCTGCCGGGTGTCGTCCTGAAGACGGCCTCGCCGTAGACTCCAAGAGCCGGTTGGCAGTCGGTTTCAGGGTGGATATCCGGGATGTGCTGGATCAGGTTTCCACCCAAAACTACGTTCAGGAGCTGGGCGCCCCGGCAGATCGCGAACAGTGGAAGCCCACGGTCAAGTGCAGCGCGAATGAGGGCAGAATCGTGGCTGTCCCGCAGCGGTTGCGGCTTGGTAGTTGGGTGTGATGGCTCGCCGTAGAGGGAAGGATCGACATCGGGACCTCCTACCACGATCAGGCCGTCCATGAGGTCCAGAACGGACTCATCGGTCCCCAGCGGCGGGAGAAGGATTGGCGTCGCCCCGGAGGCGACCACGGCCTCCACGTACGTTCCCGGGAGAATTACTGCGGTCGTATTCCAGACGCCCCAGGAGGCTTCCTGCAGATAGCTGGTGAGCGCGATTCGTGGCTTATAGGTGTCAGAGACGTTCGAAGCCACGGACCCGCTCCCAGTCAGTGATGGCGCTGTCATATGCAGTGAGTTCCACCGTGGCGGCGTGGACGTAGTGATCCACCACGTCGTCACCGAACGCCTTGCGCGCAATGCTGCTCTCAGCCAACAGGTCGCGGGCGTCCCGCAGGCTAGTGGGCAGCCGCTGCGCGTCGGACTTATAGGCGTTGCCCCTGGTAACTGCGGGTAACTGCAGGTCGTTTTCAATCCCTTGAATAGCAGCTGCGATCATGGCTGCGACGGCGAGGTACGGATTGACGTCACCTCCACCCACCCGGTTTTCCGCGCGGAGTCCACGGTCGTGGCCCACCACCCGAAGCGCGCAACTGCGGTTATCGAGGCCCCAGGCGATGGCTGTGGGGGCAAAGCTGCCCTCAACGAACCTTTTGTAGGAATTGATATTGGGGGCAAAGAAATACGTCAGCTCCCGTAGTGCCGCGAGTTGGCCAGCCACGAAGCGTTCCATGACGGGGCTAAAGCCGTGTTCGCCGTCTCCGGCTAGGACAGGATTGCCGTCCAGGTCAGTGAGGCTGAAATGGATGTGGCAGGAGTTACCTTCGCGCTCGTTGAATTTGGACATGAACGTGATGCTCTTGCCATGCTGGTCTGCTATCTCCTTGGCGCCGTTCTTGTAGAACGTGTGCTTGTCGCAAGCCGCCAAGGCCTCATCGAAGCGAAACGTGATCTCCTGCTGTCCCAGGTTGCATTCGCCCTTGGACGATTCGACCACCAGTCCGGCAGCTTCCATGTTGGTGCGGATGGAACGGATAACCGGCTCCAGCCGTGCCGTTGCCAGCAGGGAGTAGTCCACGTTGTACTGCGTTGCCGGAGTAAGACCCGTGTAATTTTTCCCCCAGGCCTGGCTGTAAGAATCTTCGAACATCAGCAACTCAAGTTCAGTTCCGGCATAGGCGCGGTAGCCGAGCTTTTCGAGGCGTGCGATCTGGGCTTTGAGGATCTGGCGTGGCGACGCCGCTACCGGTGTCCGGTCGGTCCACAGCACGTCGCACTGCACAATGGCTGTGCCTTCCATCCACGGGACGCGACGCAGGGTGGATATATCCGGCAGCATCACCATGTCGCCAAAGCCGGTTTCCCAGGAGGACATGGCGTAGCCGTCCACGTTTTGCATCTCGACGTCGACGGCGAGCAGGTAGTTGCAGCCCTCGGCTCCGTGGTCCAGCACATCCTCCAGGAAGGAGCGCGCCCCGCAGCGCTTGCCCTGCAGCCGCCCCAGGGCATCGGTGATGGCGACGATGACTGTGTCGATGTCCCCGCCGGCTACGAGCTCCCGCAGTTCATCGACGGTGAGCTGCCGGTTCCGGGCAGACTCTTTGGTTTGAACGTTCATGATGCCTCCGCAATGTGGTTCTTGAATGGGGAAATGTTCGAGGCCGCGGGCTTATGACTTCAATCCGGCCTCAGCGATGGCCAGTTGGCGGGCTCTTCTTGGTTTCGTCCAGATTTGGCTGAATCGGGGGTTAGCTGTCGATATTTTGGTCAGACCGTTTCTTCCAAGAGATCCGGAAGGTACACGTGCCCGGTTCCGACGATATTTAGCAACTCTTCGTGTAGCACTCCGTTGGTCGCGATCCCGGTTCCGTGGGAAATTCCGGGCTCTCCTTCGAGGCTGGTGAAGATACCTCCGGCTTCGCGGATGATCACTGGCATGGGGGCCAGATCGTATGTCTGGACGTTGAAATCAACGATGGCCTCTGCTTGGCCGGTGGCGACCATGGCGTAACCGTAGGCATCCCCCCAGGTTCTGGGCTGGACGCCGCGGTCAATCAGGGCTTTGATGACTTTCGGGTCCCAGTCTTCGAGCCAGGTCGCCAGCACATAGGAGCCCCCCAGTCCGCTGCGCTCGGAGACTCGGGCCTTGGTGCCGTTGCTGAAGCAGCCGCGGTCTTTTTCTGCGTAGACCAGTAGCCCTGCACTGGGGGCGTTGATTGCACCGAACTGGATTTCATCGTCCCGTTCGTAGGCCATCAGGGTCGAGTACAGAGGCACACCGTGTATGAAGGACTTGGTTCCATCGATGGGGTCGATGATCCATCGTCCCCCTGACTCACCGAAGGTTTCTGGAAATTCCTCGCCCAGAATGCCGTCTTCGGGGAAAGCTTGGGCAAGCCGGCGGCGGATGAACTGCTCGATGTCCCGGTCTGCTTCAGTGACGGGGGACCCGTCGTTCTTGGATGTTACCCGGTAGCCTCCCTGTCGGTACCAGCGGTCAGCCAGTTCTCCGGCGGCTACCGATATTTCCAAGGCAGTCGCGAACTTTGTGCTCAGGCTATTTATCATGGGGATTCTCGTTCTTCCTTGCGTGGTCGGGGTCCGTTAGCTTCGTGCCTCGGAGAGGGAAATGAACGGGAAGTTCAGGTCGATCCGACGGATCTCTTCGATGATCCGGGCCATGCGCATGGTTCCTTCATCATCGAAACGGCGTCCGACGATCTGGACGCCAACGGGCAGGCCCGTGGCCGCCGCGGTCCCGCCCGGGACCACAGCCGCAGGCTGTCCTGTCTGGTTGAACCAGGCGGTAAACATGGCGTGCAGTAGTAGCGGGCCGTCGGAGCCGGGCCCCCAAGCATGAGCAGGGAAGCTATGAACGGGCATCACGGGCAGCAGAAGGTAGTCAAATTTGCGAGTTAGTTCTGTGATCCGGGCTACGGTGGCCATGATGGTGTCGTTGTCCGCGGCGTAACTGGTGGCTTTCAACGACGCTGCCGGTGCGCACCACTGCCCGACCGCAGGCAGGAGCCTGTGCCTAGCCTCCTGCTCCGCGGCCTTCATCTCGGTATAAGCCTTAACCTGCAGGACGCGGTCCAATGACTCGAATTCCAGCATTGAAACATCGAGCTCAATTGCTGTGAGGTCGAAGCCGCTCTCGCGCAAAGCGTCGGCCGTCTCATCCAGGACTCGGGAGGTGTCCTCATCCAGATCCGGGCCATATCCCATCCGCCGGACTACGGCAACACTGCGCCCTGTCGTTTCAGGCAAGTCCGTTCCGTCAGCTTGGACCATCGGCGGAAGACACCATGGATCGCTTCTGTCCGGTCCTCCGACCACCCGCAGTAGGTGACGGACGTCTGCCATGTAACGTGCCATGGGTCCGGCTGAGCGCATCATGCTGGCAGGCGCATAAGCGATGCGCCCCTGCGTTGGTTTGAGCGAGGCCAGGCCACAGTGAGCTGCGGGAAGGCGCACGGATCCTGCGATGTCGGTCCCCAGGGAGACGGCAGTTACTCCGGAGGCCAGGGAGGCGCCGGCTCCGGCGCTGGATCCGCCCGGGCTCAGATCAGGGTCCCACGGGTTTCTAATGATGCCGAACTGGGAGCTGAGCCCTGCAGCCAGCATCCCAAAGTCCGGCATTGAAGTCTTGCCGATAATCACGGCGCCTGCCTCTCGCAAGCGCTGTACAGGGGCGGAGTCGAAGGTCGAAAGGGCACCCCGGTGAACGGCGCTGCCGTGCCAGCGGGGAAGACCTTTGACGTGGAAACTGTCTTTCACGGTCACCGGTATTCCATCAAGTAGACCTTTTTCTTGGCCCATTTCGTAGCGTCTGGCGCTCTCCGCGGCTGATCTCTGAGAGCCTTCCGGGTCAATAGCCGACAGTGCCGAAAACAACTCGACGGCGGCTTCCGCCTTCAGAAGGGAAAGCTGGGTTTGCCGCAGGATCTGGGCTGGATCTTCCCTGTAAGATCGCGCGAGCTTGGCAATTTCACCCGATGTCTGTGTCATCGTGCTTCCCCGTCCGTGGAGTCGGATGTTTCATAAAGTTCTGTCCAACTAGAGACAAACTGTGATCCACACCATATTCTAAAACCCAGCTAAAACAAACCAATTGGATAGACCATAAATGGTCTATTTTGAATACCATTTAGTGATTAGGAGATCCGTTCCGTGGCGACCGTTCACGAAGTCACCGAAGGCCTGCTCAGCATGGTCGAGGAGCTCAGCGCGCGCGGGGTTCGGAAGCTGGCATCCGAGAGGGAGCTAACACTGACGTTTGATGCCTCCCGGACGACAATTCGGCGGGCCCTGGCCGAGCTTGAATCCCAAGGGCTTATTACCCGGGGACTGGGACGCAGTGGTGGATCCTTTATTGCCGGCACTGAGGGTGGTAAGGAGACCAACGGGCTTACCTCACGGATTTCGGCACCTTCCTTGGACTATCCCGAAAGAAAGGTCAGCCGCAGCCTCAATACAGTTACCGGGATTCCCCAGATGCTGCAGGAGCAAGGGTTCAAGGACGGCACGAAGGTTATTTCGGCATCCATGGACCTGGCCTCGAAAGGAATCGCAGAGGATCTTCAGATACCGGTCGGGGATCCGATCGTGACGCTGTTGAGACTGCGCTTTGCCGATGAGAAGCCGCTCTCCCTGGAACGGATGCACCTGAGCCTGGCACGTTTCCCTGATCTGCTCGAGCAGAGACTTGATGCGGTCTATGGACTGCTGGGTTCAAAGTACGGGGTCACGATCAGCCGGGCCGACGAAACCATCGAAGCGGGACCCGTACCAAGGGCTTCCGCCTATTTCCTCGACATCCCGGTTTACACCTCGGCCCTGATAGTGACCCGTATCGCCTACGACGACCAAGACCGGCCGGTGGAAACTTCGGTCGACCTGTTCAGGATGGACCGCACACGGCTGACGGTTTCCAGTCTGAATCCACGCGAACGTGGCAGCACTTCCCTGCGACAGAACTTTTAATTCCTCACTTTTAACCCCTCGCGGCTCTCTGCCGCACAGGCTTCGGAAAGGAACCATCCATGTCAAGAACCTTAACGGGCTCTAGTCTCGGACTGCCTGCGGAGGAGACCGTCCTCATCGGGCATCGACGGCCCGATGTCGCAGGCACAGGGACGAAAGCTCCGCAGATCGTCCGTCAGCGGATTGCAAAATCATGATGGAACAGCAGGTCCTTGCCGATTTTTGCGAGGAGCATGAACTGCGCGGCGTTGACTGGTCCGCCCCTGTTCCACAGGTGCCCTCCCCCAGCTGGTGGGCGTCGGACAGCAGCCTTTACCAAGGCTCAACGTTGGAGCATGTCCCAGTCATGGCCAAAGTCGTCTCCCGGTTCTCGTGGTCGTGGCGCAACAAGGACAACCTCATTAGGGCCGCGGTGGCCGCCGGCAACGCAGGCATCGGACCCCGCGTGCATGTAGCCGATCCACAGCGAGGCATTCTCCTCATGGAACGAATGCCTCCCGAATGGCGGGTGGGACGTCTCGATCTTCTCCGCCTTCCGCAGGTACGGGCCAACCTCATCAAAGCCCGACAGGACTTTGCCAATCTCGACCTCGACCTGAGTCCTCGCAGCGCGTTCGTGGACCTCGACCACCTCCAGCAGGAGTGCGCTGACCGCCGCATTACCCTCGATCAACGGCTCACCGACGCTATAGACAGGGTGGAAACCTTCCGGCGCCCACTATTGGCCCACCAGAATTGCTCCCGGTTCGTTCCATCCCACGGAGAAGGAACCATTTCCAACGTCCTGGTCGGCCCAAACCATCAAATCAAGCTCATCGGATGGGGATCAGCAGCAGCACTATCCAAGGCCCACGATGCAGCGTTGCTGATGTCAGAAGCGTGTCCCACGGTGCTGTCTGAGGAGGAGCTTTTCGAGGAACTGATGCCACACGGAACCGAGAGCGATTATGCCGCCGCCGCACTCCTGCAGGTCCTCGAGCACCTGCGTTGGGCACTGTTGATCTCACTACGTGCAGCAACAGACGACACCGCCGCCGGGCTCGACTCGACAAAGTACGGTCTATGGCGCATGACCCTGGCAGAGATCCGACTCATGGACGATCAACGCACAGCCCGGCTACTGGAGGGACTCTCATGATCAGCCCGGACCTGAACAAAGAACTCACCCGAGTTGTCTACCTCAATGATGAGTGGCGAAGCCGTCCACTTACCATTGAGCCGCAAGCTGGAGGCCTGACCAACGACAATTTCCGGATAACGGTCGACGGCTACGACGGCACCCTGTTCGGCAAGATCCCCGGTCCCGGAACTGAGAAGTTCATTGACCGCAAAACAGCCAACTCCGCCGCCAAAGCAGCAGCGCAGATTGGAATCAGCCCCCAGGTCTACGTCTTTGACGAGCAAAGCGGCATCGAAATCTCCGAGTTCCTCACCGAATACCACCCGGCGACCACCCTCGATTTTCAAGACTTCGAGGTCGCCGCTGGCGCCATGGACCTTTACCGGAAATGGCACAGCACCCAAAAGCTTCCCCAGACCAAGACCATGATCGACATGGTCGACGAGCACTTCGACCAGATCCAGGTCAGTGGAATTGAACTTCCCGGCTGGACCGCGGAGGTACTGCGAAACTACAGGCAAGCCGCTGCTGCTTTCACGGCTTCCGGTCTTGACCTGGTACCGGCCCACAACGACCCCATGCCTGGAAACTTCCTGCTGGCCGACGGACAGCCGATGAAGCTCATCGACTTCGACTACGCAGCAAACAACGAAGCCAGCTACGAGCTCGGCCTGATACTTACTGAAATGTTCGTCGGGGAGGACGAGGCCAGGGAACTCGTCGAAAGATACGCGGGAGGCCCCAATCCGCAGCTATTCGCCAGGGCCCAGATATCAAGGATGATCGCCGATACTAAGTGGGGCCTGTGGGGCCTGATTAATTCCGCCGTTCGGGATGATGACTTCGATTACCACAAATACGGTCTGTGGAAGCTCTACCGGACCTTCTATATTGCTGGCAACCCCTACTTCGATAAGTGGCTGAAGCAGGTCTAGCCACTAAACCCTCAAAACTAATTGCTTCAGGCATTCCATAAGCTAATCCGCTGGCCTGACAATCTCTCCGGATGCGAAATAACCGGCAACACCAACGATGCCCACAATTCCAGAAGGAGCCCATTTCATCCCGTAGTTCCCATCTGGACCGCCATCGCAAAACGGCCCCGAGCACAAGCTAACCGGCAGCATTAGCAAAATTACGAGCAAACACAAGGTGGATAACATGAAACGCTATATCCGAGGACTCAGTTCCCGGGCCATTTACACGGCGTTCGGGGTCGCTTACGGCCTCGCTCTCGTCATGGCCCTCTTCCCGCCGCTTTACCTCTCAGCCAGCGGTGTCGCCACTCCAATTCTCGGGATTCCATTCGCCATCGCGTACTGGATCTTCGACGCACTCCTTGTCGGTCTCGCGCTCTGGGCACTGTATGCCGCCGAAGACATTCGCGGTGAGCTCGACGACGAACCCGAAGCGCTTCACCTCTCATCCGCAACGACTCCGACCATGAAGGACATTCGATGATTATCATGTTGGCGATGCTCGCCGTCTTCTACCTGATCGTCATTGCGATCCTTTACGTGACTCAGCAGCGCACGAAGCCTACCTTTGATGAATACGCCGTCGGCGGCCGCAGTTACGGACCTTGGTATGTCGCCATGTCTTACGTCAATTCGTGGTGGCCCGGTGCCACGTTCATCGCATTTTTCGGACTTGCGGCCGGTGCCGGCGTTTTCGGCATGTATGCCCTCGCTTATGCCACACTCGGAGTGGCATTCATGTACCTGATGGCGACCCGCGCCTGGCGTTGGGGAAAGAAATACGACCTGCGCACCCAGCCGGACCTGCTCGGTATGCGCTTCCAGTCCGGCGCAGTCAAGAGGGTCGCCAGTATCATCGGTGTCGTCTCCCTCTTCCCCTGGGTCGTTCTCGGGATGCAGGCACTGGGCAGCCTTTTCGAGGTCGCCAGCGACGGGGCTTGGTCAGTCACCGCCTGCCTTATCGTCGGCCTAGTGCTCATCATGATCCGCCAGTTCTGGACAGTGAAAATGGGCATGCGCGGCCTTATCATGACTGACATGTTCCAAGGTGCAGTCGCCTACATTGGTTCAGCTGTCGTCTGCGTCATCCTGCTCATCGGAGCCGACAACAGCCCCATCAGCTTCGCCGACCTTTCGACCGTCGCAGACAAGTACCTCCGACTGCCGGGCGACGGCGACTCCTACGGCCCCCTCTACATCTTCAGTCTCATCTTCACGGGCGTCATCGGTTCGCTCTGCTGGCCCATGAGCTTCCAGCGCATCTACACCGCCTCCGGCGTCCGCGCCGTGAAGTCGGGCACGGTCCGTACCGTGCTCATCTCCGGAGTGTTCTACACGCTCCTGATGCTCGTCGGCATCGCCGGAACCCACGTCGCGGAGGTCGCGGAAGCTCCCCAGCAGGGCTGGTTCACCCTCCTCAGTCAGTTCGGTGGCACATGGATGCTCGGCCTCGGGGTCACAATCGTGTTTGCCGCATCGATGGGCCACATTGACGGCTCCGTGCAGGTCGCCGGACTACAGATCGCAAACGACATCATCAACAGTGATCGCCGTAAGTTGAGCGATAGACACCTCACTGTTGTTGCAAAGTCGAGCATGGTCGTCTTCATGGCGGTGGCGGGTGTCGTCGCCTACATCACCTTCAATTTCGACCGCCTGCAGCTGCTCGCCCAAATCTCATACCAAGGCATCATCCAGCTCGCAGTCCCACTTTTTTTGGGAATCTTCTGGCGAGGGGGCAACAAATACGGTGCTGTTGCAGGCATGGTCAGTGGCTTCATGATCGCCGCCGTGTTGACGGTAATCTTCCCCGACGACATTCCAGCCCTCGGCAGTCTAACCGGCGGAGTAGTGGCGCTGATTGTCAACGTGATCGTCTTCCTTGTCGTCTCCGCGGCGACCGGACAGAGCGCAACCGAACGCGCCCGCGTCGCCGGATTCTTTGACGCGGCCAAGGCGCCCGTCAGGACGAAGCAGATCCCGGACGAGATGCCCCAGCATGAACCGATCCTGAACGACTAGCCACAGGCACCGCTAGGGCCGTCGCCAGCTATACGGCTGGCGGCGGCCCCGTCATAACCTCCGTGTTCCGCCCCTACACCGATTTCCGTCTGCGTTGAAATCCACGTAGAACTGGGCTGGCGACGTGAAGCCGGCGGCATGAACCTCGGAGTAGCAGATCGATGCTGGGATGCCTGCAAGTTCGATGTGGAAGTAAAGCATTACCGGTGGCATCACGACTGATCTTCCCGCCGCGTCGGCGGGTATCACCTTGAAGAACTAGGCGAAGGAGACCTGACCCTTGAACATTATCGACGAATTCACTGCCCTCTCGGAGATCGGAGCAACATCGGGCGGCGGGATGCATCGTCTCTGCGCGACTTCGATCGATGGAGTCGCCCGCGACTGGCTGCGCGGGCGACTCGAAGCGGCCGGAGCGCGAGTCCATGTGGATGAGATCGGCAATGTCTTCGGACTCTTCGAGTTTGTCCCGTCTGCTCCTTATGTGCTGACCGGCTCCCACATCGACAGCCAGCCTACTGGCGGGAAGTACGACGGCGCGTACGGAGTGGTGGCGAGCTTGGTCGCTGCCGCTGGCATTGCCGAAGGGGTGCATCGCGGCGAGATCGTGCCACGCCGTAACCTCGCCGTCGTCGCCTGGACGAATGAGGAAGGCGCCCGCTTCCAGCCGAGTCTTATGGGATCGTCCGTGTTCACGGGCGCGCTTGCGCTCGATAAGGCACTCCTTGTAACGGACCCCGCAGGAATCAGCGTCGGGGAGGCGCTCGAGGCGATCGGTTACCGAGGAATTGCTCCCCTCGACGTCCCCATCGAGGCGTACGCCGAGATTCACGTCGAACAGTCTTCGAGCTTGGAGCGGAACGGGATCGACGTCGCCGCCGTCACGGCGAGTTGGGCAGCCTACAAGTACAACCTCGAGATCCTAGGTGAGCAGTCCCACACCGGCGCCACTCCGATGGCCGAGCGACGGGACGCTCTCTTGGGTGCGGCGCTGGTCATCGCTGGAGTGCGGACCATGACGGACTCCCGTCCTGAAGGTCTGCTTCACAGCTCGGTTACCGAATTGCGGACGTATCCGGAGTCCCCAAACGTCGTCACATCGCACGCGACTATGCACGTGGAGATCCGCTCGGCAGACTACGACGCCCTCGCGCCCGCGGAAGCCGAGTTCCTCGAGCTGATCGAGAGCGCGGCGACTGCTGCCTCGGTGGATATCAAGATCCAACAATTGTGGCACCGTGAACCCGCTCGGTACTGGGAGCCGAGTGAGCGGATCTCCCATGCCGCCGCTGCACGCGCCGATCTCAGCAGCATGAGTCTGCTGACGGTGTCGGGACATGACTCGATCGCCCTCAACAAAATAGCTCCCACCGTGATGCTCTTCGTTCCGAGCGCGGGAGGCTATGCCCATTCCGAACGGGAATTCACGGAACCCGATGACCTCTGCAACGGTGTGAAACTATTGCACGAGGTGCTGGTTGATCTTCTCTTCGGCGATCTGGACCGAACCGGTTACGACACCGACCCGTATCGCGCCACATAGGGCTCGCCGCATCCGACTGCCTCGACAAAGGACGCGGTCGGACAGCGAGGCCGCTGAAGGGAAGTAGGGTTCTCTCATTCTATTTGAACTCGTCCTACTTTAGGCTCTCCTGACGTGAATGTGGGTTCGGTTATGTCTGGTATGGGAGTTTGATTTCGACGGGTCCGCAGGCGAGCATGATCAGGGCGAGGGCGGCTTCGGGGGTGTGGAATCCGTAGGATCTGCGGGTCATGGTGCGGATCTTGTTGTTCAGTCCTTCGTGGCGGCCGTTGGAGAGTTTCCTGGTGACTGCTGCGTGGATCCCTTGGGTGTGGGATCGGATCGTGGCGGCGGCCCTGGCGAACTCGCGGATGTTGGATTTGGCGGCGAGGTCGCACCAGGTGGTGATCATCTCCATCACGTCATCGGGGTTGAGGTCGCCGGCGAAGACCTCCCGGAGGGATTCCTTGAGCTGGTAGGCGTCCCAGAGCAGCCCTCCGGTGCGTTCGAGCCCGGCCAGGGTGGCTTGTTGTTTTTCGGTGAGGTTCTGCGGGTTTTTCAGCAGCACCCAGCGGGTTCCTTTGAACTTCTTCGCGATGTCCTGATCGGGCAGCTCACGGGTCCGTTGCCAGATGGAACGGCGGAAGGCTTCCAGCGCGTTGGTGGCGACCTGGATGACGTGGAACGGGTCGTAGCAGATGACCGCGCCGGGTGCGTTGGTCTTCACGGACTTGGCAAAAGCCGGGCCCATGTCCATGCTGACGGCCTCTATCGCCGCCGTGTTCACCGGTCCGATCTCCTTGAAGAATCCATCCAGTGTCGCCGCGTTCTTTCCCGGTGCGCCCCAGACGATCTTCGAGGTGGCGTGGTCCGAGACGAGGGTCAGGTAGCGGTGGTGTTTGCGCCAGGAAATCTCATCCACGCCGATATTGACCAGGCCTTCGAAGCGGCTCTCATCGAGTTGTTCGGCCACGACGCGTTCACAGATCGCCCCGACGGTCCGCCACGCTATCCGGGCGAAGGTGGACACCGTGGTCTTGTCCGCACGGGTGACCAGCCAGGCGATCATGTCCTCAAATTCCGTGCTGAACCGGGAGCCGGGCCGGGCGAACGGCACGCCCTGCACCACGACGCCGTGGCTGGGGCAGACCAGCCGCCGGCGGAGCATTGTGAGCACCAGGACCCTGCCGGCGAAATCCAGATGCCGCCACGACGATTCCGCCCACCGGGTGTCATACCCGGCCATCGTTGAGTAGCTGCAGTGCGGGCAGTCCAGGCGCTTGCGGGCCTTCAACGCCACCCGCACCAGCAGCGGACCCCCGGCGCCAGGATCAACGTCAACAACCCGGACCCCGGCCAGATTCAAGACGCCGTTGAGTAGAGTAGTAGCACGCATGGGTAGCTCCGAAATTTGGACAGTGTGAGAACTCCCAAATCTACCGGGCTACCCATGCCTCATAACACGCAAACCCTGACCCACACTTACGTCAGGAGAGCCCTACTTTAGCGCCGATAACTTATCTTACGAAAAGACAGAATGACGTAATCGTTCTTATCACCGCTAAAGATTCAACCACCGCCAAGCAGTTAACAATGATGGCATGAAAACCGCGAGCCAAGAGAGTAGGGGATTATGACCATTCAGACAGCTCCAGTTCCTCTCGTCATAGCCGTTCAAGCAGGAAGGGAATTAGATGCCGCCTTGGACAGAGCGGTGGATCTCTTGACGCCCGCGGCCATGGCCGAACGAGTTGGTGTCTTGGTAACGCGGCTCGCCCCAGGCCGATACGAGGCTAAGCTCTACGCCGAGCTGCCTCCGGACACAACAGAGGAAAGCTGGGGCACGTCGCTGCTATTCCTCTGGATCAATTTTTGGTCATACGGAGGCGGTGCCTGTGTTGGGGAACTGGTCGCCTTTTTTCAGGGTTCACAGGAACTATCAGAAAATGACGCGGTGGTGTTGGGCCTCGTCGTCGACGAATTCCACAACCCTGACGAGGCGGCGCAGTTTATGTACCCTCTATCGACGCGCAACGGGAGTTCCCGTGTCCAACTCCTACCTCCGCACAAACTGGCATGAACGGGTATTCATGGGGCGGGAGTTGCCATCTTCGTTGTTCGGCAAAGCGGAACGGGAGGCATGGTGATGCGTGGCGGGGTCGGGGTTGAGCACATGACAGACAGCTCCTACGGTCGTAGGCTCCGGATATGTTGGTTGGGTCCCCAGGTAGAAGTCCGGTTGCTCCGGGTCCCTTTTGGTAGACCGGCTATATGTGAGAGGTGCATAGTGACTTCGAGGGGGTCATGACATGCCTTTTGAGTATCCTGCATCCGTCCGCCGGGGGCTGAGTGAACGTATGCGCCAGGGAGAAGCTGTCCTTGCCGTTCATGCCGAATCCGGGATCTGTCTGGGCACTCTGTACCGATGGAAGCACCAGGCTCTGGTGGATGCCGGTCTTGCGTCGGGAACGCCGAGCACGCCGGCCCCGGACCTGCAGTCGGCTGCGAAGAGGATCCGGCAGCTTGAGGACGAGCTGGCAATCGTGAAGGCCGCCAGCGCCCTCTACGACGGGCAAGTGGTGGTGCCCCCAAAAGGAAGTTCGCGATCGTCGATGGGCTCGTCGCCCAGGGCTTCTCAGCCAGAAGTGCCTGCCGCACCGTCGCCCTGAACCGTTCGACCTACATTAAGCACCTTCGCTGTGAGCTCCCGATCCGTGCCATCAGACGACGCATCGTGGCCGACTATGTGGTGAGATTCACGGGCAGTCCGGCGGGACGTACGGCTGGCGCCGGATTCGTGCCGAGCTGCTGGATGAGTACGAAATGATCGTCAACCGCAAGCTCATCAAGGCTGTCATGCGGGAGCAGCGAATTGCCGGAGTTCCGCGCGTCAGGGTCTTCCGCAACCCGCTGGCAGACAAACGCATGGACGCGGATCTGGTCAAGAGGGTCTTCACCGCCGATGGCCCCAACAGACTGTGGCTGACCGACGTCACGGAGCATCCGACCCGTGAGGGAAAGGTCTATTGCTGCGTAGTGCTCGATTGCTTCGCCCGGACCGCCGTGGGCCGTTCCTTCTCAACGATCAACGACACGGCCCTAGTGAGCCGGGCAGTCAGCCAGGCCCCCCACAGCCGTGATCGGGACGGAGCCACGGTCATGCATTCGGATCACGGCACGAATTTCACATCCTGGGGATTCAGCGAAAACCTGCGCCAGTGGGAGCTTACCGCCTCGCTGGGGAGCGTGGGCGATTGCTTCGACAACGCGGCCATGGAGACCTTCTGGGGGCGTATGCAGACCGAATTGCTGGATCTGAAACGGACCTGGCAGACAGTCATCGAGCTGGTGACCGCCATGAACGGCTGGCTCGATTACTACAACGGCAAACGCCGGCACAGCTACACCGGATATATGAGCCCTGACGCCTACGAAGTACTCTGGAACGACATCAACAATCCGCTCCTTTTCATATAAGACCGGTGGAACAACCGGGACCCCTATCAACTTGACCAACCGTTCTCGGCCAGGCAGTCAAGGGAGCGGGCGGGCGGCAATGATCCTGAGTTCGGTTCCGGGCAGTTTCTCCACCAATCGGCGGGGACGGATTCCTTCCTGTGCAAGCCACAGAATACATCCGTCCTCGGTTACGGCTTCTACTCTGCCGTGGTCAATGAGCTTTCCGTTTTCATGAATGTCGACACTCAGTCCTTCGAGGAGCACCCATTCATCGGCGGGTTGCCACGTCGTGGCGCCGTCCGGCATGTCGCCGGCCGTTTCGACGTATCCGTTGCCGGGCTTACTTACCACGCCTGTTTCTCTCTCGTAAGGCCAAACGGGACATCCTCGTGGAGGGCAACGGTGAAGCGGCCGGGTGCCTCATGAGTGACGAGGATTCCTCGAAGGCCTTCCGTTATGGCTTTTTCCTGGGTCAGTTTCACAACATGGTTGAGCTCGCGTTCCAGTTCGTCCTTGTTGGTTGCGGTGATGGTAATGGGGCGGTCCTGGGTGTTTTCGTTCATCGTGCTTCCTTTCCGTATGGCTGTGACTGAATGCTTCCGTATCTCCAAATCACTTCGTAGAGCCAGTCCTCGCAGTTCCCGGGGTGTTGGCTGGGTTCATGATTCGGACCGCCAGGTCCATGGTGCGCTGTTCGGCCAGTCAGCATAGGGGTCCGCGGTCCCGATGTAGTGCAGGTGGTGTATTCGGCGATGCGTTGGGAGCCGCCCTCGCGGCCCGGTCCGGAGGGCTTTTGACCCCGCCGAACGGGGCGGCCACGTTGGAGATGATTCCGGGTCGGAAGCACACCACGCCGAGTCCGATCTGTTCGGTCACGCGCCGGACCCCCATTGAAAGCAGACTGAGTCATTTGCTCCAGAACCGGGTTAGCGGCCGGAGGGATTCAGCCGTGGGTTCCGTGACGGGCGGGCTTGCAGGCTATTTCAGTGGGTCTGGGTGTCGGATGCTTTGGTGATTTCGAGTACGTGGGAGGCTTCCGGGGCGGGGCTCTGTCCAGCGCCGTAGCTGCCAAGCAGTGCCAGGGAATCGGCCGAGGGTGAGCCGGGTTTGGCGGAGAACACCCGCAGCACCTGGTCGGGGTCCTCACGCAGGGCCAGGTCTTCAAAGTTCAGTTCCAGGTCACCGACGACCGGGTGGTGGAGTCGCACAGTGCCTGCGGACGCGGCGGCCACGCGGTGTCCGGCCCACCACCGGCGGAAGTGTTCGCTTTGTACTGCGAGTTCGCCGACGAGCTGGTTGGCTTGGGCGTCGTTGGGGTGTCGTCCGATATCGGCGCGCAGGCCTCCGACTGCTTCGGAGGCGACTGTTTTCCAGTCCCCGAAGAGTTCCCGCGCCCTTGGCTCGAGGTGGATCCAGCGGGTGAGGTTCCGTTCGGCCGCGGGCATGGCGGTGAAGTCGGCGAGCAGGAGGAAGGCCAGGCGGTTTCCGGCCAGGACATCGGTGCGGCGGCCCAGGACCAGGGCGGGCACGTTCCCGACGGCGTCCAGGAGCTGCTGCAGCGCTGGGCGTACGGTCTGGGCCGGGTTGGAGGGCCGGGAGTTGGCACAGTTTTCCAGGAGATCAATCATGTGTGACTGTTCCCCGGGGTCCAGGTTCAGTGCCCGGCCCACTGAACCGAGCACGGCCCGGGAGGGGCGGATGTTGCGGCCCTGTTCCAGCCTGGTGTAGTAGTCGGTGCTGACGTCGGCCAGCCGTGCGACCTCTTCACGGCGCAGCCCGGGGACCCGCCGGGCTGCGCCGCTGGAGGGCAGCCCAACCATCTCAGGCGTGATGCGTGAACGCATTGCCTTCAGGAACTCCCCGAACTCTGCACTTTGACCCATATCTCCCATTCTCCATGCCCACGCTTCCGCTTTCCATGGGTGAGGGTAGGACTGCCAGTCCTAGGAAAAGCAGGGCGTGGCGTACCTGCTTACATGGCGGGCGCAGGCGCATAGTCTTTATCGCGTGGCCGGTCAGGTAGTCCGGCGCTCCGCCGGACTTATCCGGTCGGCGGGTTTTGTGGCTGAACAATCGTTTCCCTGCGGCTAATAGAGCCGGACACGTTAAGATAAGAAGACAACTATGGACTTTTCCTTTGTGATGGCAGCCCACGTCAACAGGACAATGAACCACGAGGGCTACAGTGCATTACCGGACGCGCCGGTTGTTGCACCCCAAACACCCCGGCGGCCAAGCCGAAGCGTCGCGTTCGCACGCAGACGCCTCGCGCCGCTGAAGGGGTGGTTGGCGGGTGCTCTGCACCGGGCCGCCTGGGCAATTGAGCCTGACCTGCGGGCTGTGACCGGTCCGGAATGTTTGAGCGCAGCTGCCGCGCTTGCGGCGGCCCGGCAGAGTGACACCAGACCAGGCAACCGGTGACAGGGGATGCCCTGAATCCCGCAAACGCCGTTCAGTCGGAGGGGTAGAGCTCGTTGGGCGGGGCGATCGAAGTCCTCGGCTCGTCGTTGTTGGTCCAGCTTGTGGTGGGCGCTTACGCAGGCCTCGTCAGCCGGGGCTGCTTAATTGCCAAGGGCCGGGTGGACCTTGCGGCAGCAGATGGGAATACCGCGTGGGTCTGGCTCGACGGGGGAGTTGGGCGCCGCATCGTGCAGGCCCAGGACGGGATCGGCCTCACCGTCCTGGAGGAATAGATCCGAGGTCGCCCACATCCACGCTGCGAGTATCCAACCCCCCGGAATCGAGACAACAACTAAAGGACACTGAACACATGAGCTATGCCCCAGCGCAGGACCGATACGATTCTATGCCGTACCGCAGGGTCGGGCGCAGCGGACTGAAACTTCCGGCCGTTTCGCTTGGCCTCTGGCACAACTTCGGCGATGACAAGACCTTCGAAACGCAAAGGGCCATCCTTCGTAGGGCTTTCGACCTTGGCGTCACGCACTTCGATCTGGCCAACAACTACGGCCCGCCGAGCGGCAGCGCGGAAACGAATTTCGGCCGGCATCTGGCGGATGACTTCAAACCGTACCGTGACGAACTCGTCATCTCCACCAAAGCCGGATACCGCATGTGGCCGGGGCCCTACGGGGAGTGGGGATCGAGGAAGTACCTGCTGGCCAGCCTGGACCAGTCACTGGAACGCATGGGCCTGGATCATGTGGATATCTTCTACAGCCACCGCCCGGACCCGGACACACCGCTGGAGGAAACCATGGGCGCGCTCAACACAGCGGTCCGCTCGGGCCGGGCACTGTACGCCGGCATCTCCTCATACTCACCCGAAAAAACCATCCAAGCCGCGGAAATCCTCGCCGATCTCGGCACACCGCTGCTCATTCACCAGCCCTCGTACTCCATGCTCAACCGGTGGACCGAACACGGTGACCCCAACCTGTTCCAGGCCCTCGAACAGGTCGGGGCGGGGTCCATCGCCTTCTCACCGCTGGCCCAGGGATTGCTGACCACACGCTACCTGGACGGCGTCCCGGAAGACTCCCGGGCAGCGGCGGGCAAGTCATTGGCAAACAGCCATCTCTCCCGGGAGAACCTGGCCCGAATCCGCGGCCTGAACGAGATCGCCGCCCAGCGGGGGCAGAGCCTGGCCCAGATGGCCATTGCATGGGTCCTGCGCCCTCAGGAGAAGGGGACACCGGTCACCTCAGCCCTGATAGGAGCCAGCAGCGTCCGGCAACTCGAAGAGAACCTCGCGGCAGTCTCAGGCCCGGAATTCACCAGCGAAGACCTTCAGAAGATTGACGAATTCGCGATCGAATCCGACATCAACCTCTGGGCTGGAGCGCTCCAGGCCTAGAGTCACGCATTCCTCCAGAGCACGAACCCACCAACAGCGGCACGCAACTACCCGGTCACATCAAGGACGGGCTCTGCCACACCCGTCCGGGTTACCCGGGCACCGGGAGCGCCCGGGTAACCCGATGCCGCCCCCACCGACGAAAGAACTGATGATGTCCCAGACGCAAGAAACAACCATCCCCACGGTCACCCTGAACAACGGCGTCAAGATCCCTCAACTCGGCTTCGGCGTGTTCCAGGTCCCCGAAGAGGACACCCAGCGCATTGTTGAGGACGCTCTGGAATCCGGCTACCGCCACATCGACACCGCGGCCGCATACCGGAACGAAGCCGGCGTGGGCGCCGCGATCGCCGCGTCGGGGATTCCGAGAGAGGAAATCTTCGTCACGACCAAACTCCGCAACGGCGAGCAGGGGCTGGTCTACGAGGCGTTCCAGAACAGCCGAAACGCATTGGGCCTGGATTACGTGGATCTGTATCTGATCCACTGGCCGGTCCCGTCCCAGGGGCTCTTCACCGGAGCCTGGAAGGCCATGGAAAAACTGTACGGCGACGACCTGACACGTGCTATCGGGGTGTCCAACTTCCTCGAACCACACCTGGACACCCTCCGCGCGTCGTCAGACATCATCCCGGCCGTCAATCAGATTGAAATCCACCCCACCTTCCAGCAGCGCGACCTCGTCGCCACGAGCCGATCCCGGGGCATCGCCGTCGAGGCATACAGTCCCCTGGGCCAGGGCGCGGATCTGGACTGCGGCACCGTGAAGGACCTTGCTGCCAAGTACGCGGTCACGCCCGCCCAGATCGTGCTCGCGTGGCACCTCGGCACCGGAAACATCGCCATCCCGAAAACCTCCTCGGCTGACCGCATGCGGCAAAACTTCGAGGCCGCTGCGATTATTTTGAGCCCCTCGGAACTGACAGCCGTCAACGCACTCGAAGAGGGCGCACGGATCGGGACGGACCCCGCCACAGCCGCCTTTACGCAGTTCTAAGACGCCTGCGGCGATGCCGGGGTGTGAGGACCCGCGAAGCGACTTGCCCCAATGACAACGAACCAGCCAGCTCCCGGTGGCGCCAGTTCTCGGGTTCGCAATCGACCAGCCGCACGCGGACTCCCACAATCGAATCCGCACCGGCTGCCGCCTCGGCTACAGCTTGTTCTATATTCGCATTCTGTCGACTCCCGCCATCCGCACAGCGACGCCCTCCAGTCGCCGGAGTGCCCCAGCCTGAAGAAAGTTACACTATCGGCCAGATAAATCGGCGCAGAACATCTTCGCGCGGTCAGAAAGAACTTGCGGCCCCGGGAAAGTTTAGAATTCTTCTTCATTTTCGGGCGTCTGCCTAAACGCCGATAATGGACCTTCCGTCAACCTAGGTTGACGTAATCGCTGTTATCGGTGATTGAGCATGTGATTTAGGATGTGTTCGGACCCTTGATCCAGTAGGCCTTTTCGTGGGACCATGAACTATGACTGCAGTGACAGGCGCCCGCGGCGGGCTGAAGGCGCACCAGAATTCCATCCGCTTACCCGACGACGTGCTGGTCCGGGATCTGAGGGACCTGCTGGGAGCAAAGCTGGTCGCCTACATCGGTTCCGTGAAGGAAACCCGGGCCGTCCGGCAATGGGCCGACGGGGAACGGAAACCGTCCGCCGACGTGATGCATCGGCTCCGCACGGCCTACCATGTGGCGGCCCTGCTCGCGGAGCGGGATTCCCGGGCCGTGGTGCAGGCCTGGTTCCAGGGGATGAACCCGCAGCTGGATGATGTCCCGCCGGCGCGGCTGCTCCGCGAAGGCCAGCTCGACGACGCCGGTCCGCAGGTGCTGGCCGCTGCACGCGCGTTCGCGGCCGCAGGCTGATCGGTGGTTTCTGCAGAACTGACCGCGGCCGAGGCCGCCGGGAGGGTCTGGCGCGTCGGTTTCCGGCCGGAACCGTGGGCCTGGAGCGGCTGGGAATGGGCCACCGACGGCCGGTTCCCCGGACGGTGGGATGACCTGCACGGCAATTTCCGCACCATCTACGCCGGCTCGAGCCTCTTGGCGTGCCTGTTGGAGGTTCTGGCGCATTTCCGCAAGGATGCCAGGCTGAGCGTGGAGCTGGACGAGATCGTTGAGGACGACGAGGACAAGGTTCTTCATCCCACCATCGCCCCGGGACAGGTCCCCAGGGAGTGGCTTGAAGTGCGCGCCGCAGCGTCGGCGGAGCTGTCCGGGCGGTATTGTGCCGTGACCGCCTCAGGCAGCGTCGCGGCCCTGTACCCGCACTTCATCGGACTGGCCCTAAGCCTGGGTCTGGCTGACTTTGACGCCGCGGCACTGAAGGACGCCCGGCCACGTCACCTGACCCAGGCTGTAGCCTCCTGGCTCTACGAGATGACAGACTTCGATGGCGTCACTTTTGCCTCCCGTCACGGTGACGATCTCCAGCTCTGGGCCGTCTTCGAGCGCCCCGGCGACCCAGCAATCGCGCCGAACATCCAAGATGTAATCGGCGAAGAACCACTGCAGTACAACAGCCCGGAAATCAGCAACGCCTTCCGCCTCCTCGGGCTGCAGTGGGAGAACGACTAAGGCGCCTTTTTCAACGGGCCCACTTCCACCCCGAAGCCCTTTCCCGCGTGGAAGCCCTATGGCTGGCCTGGGAACCGGCTCCTACATTGGGGAGGGCTTTGACTGTCCGAAGCTGAACACCTTGTTCCCTGCGGCACCTACTTCCTTCTAAGTCAGGCTGGTCCAGGGGTCCTTTGGTCCCTAAGTGTGCACGAGTTTTGACGAATTGGCCCTTTCGGAGGTTTGTTTTGATGGCTGCCGCGCTGTGACGGGGTGGCTCCTTCCCAGAGCTCTGGACGTCCGTGATTTACTGCTTCATGAGTCGCGCAGGGCCTGGGCAACATGAACTGATTCGCCCGGTGCATGACAGAGCGCCAGGCTGGATCAAGGGATTCAGTCCCCGTAGGGTGAGTGTCAGTGGTGTGTCATCGCGGGGCTTCGCATTCCGCTGTAGGCTGCCACCACCCCTACCAGGAAAATGAGAACGGCGAGGTAGATCAGGCCGAGGTGCCCAAGCGTGGCCAGACCCCATGGGTAGTGCGCGGGTAGGGCCACGGCGAGACCGACGACCGGGACGATAACGGCTGTGGCGAAGGCCCACCGTTCTCCACGGCGCACCCCATACCAGGACAGGCCTGCGACGGCCAGGACGGTCGCAGCGATGAAGCCGCTGACCGCGATGTGCAGATGGCTGATGTAGTGATACAGCTGCGGGCTGAACGCCTCGATCTCCGCCTTCCCCTTGTCCACTTGATCGGGGCCGATGCCCAGCTCGAGAAAGGCGTCCGTGAAGTTGAGTACCAAGAAGATTATGGAGTACCCCACGAAGGCCAGCCCGGCCAGCGTCATGAGAGCGGCTCCTGTCCGGAGGCTGGACTGTTTCCCTTGGGGAGTTTGGATGGTGGACACAGCCACCGCCCCCTTTCTTATTTAAGTGGGTACTTGAATAAGAATCCCCTGACGGTAGGCTTGTCAAGAGAACTCTTGAATAGGAGACGCGAGTGGGCGACCAGCAGGAAAAGGATGCGCTCTTCGACGCCCTCGTGGAAGCTGCCAAGGCGTTGGGGAACGGCAGGAGGGCGCAGCTGATCGATATCCTTGCCCAGGGCGAGCGGTCGGTTGACGAGCTGGCCGCAGAGATCCACCAGAGTATGGCCAACACATCCCAGCACCTGCAGCGCTTGCTGCGAGCCGGCCTCGCCTGCTCCCAACGCTCGGGGACGCGGATCTACTACTCTCTTGCCAGCCCGGCAGTGGAGCGGCTATGGCGAACACTTCGGGAGACAGCCGAAGCGCACTCGGGGGAGCTGGGCGATCTCGTCCGTGCCTACGTCGGCGATCGCGCCGACCTGAGCATGATCACGCGCGACGAACTGCTGCTGCGGCTGCGGCAGGGCGACGTCGTTGTGCTGGACGTGCGGCCGCAGCCAGAGTACGAAGCCGGACATATCCCGGGTGCACTTTCCGTGCCCTTCTCGGACGTTAAGTCTCGACTGCGCGAGGTTCCCCCGGGGAGCGAAATCATCGCCTACTGCCGCGGACCATACTGCCTGTATGCGGACGAGGCCGTGCGGCTGCTCACGGACGAAGGGCGCGTCGCCACAAGGCTTGAGGAGGGCTTCCCCGAGTGGAAAGCGGCAGGGCTCCCGATAGAACAGTCGGCCACGGCCCGGAATTCACCGCCGCAGCACTGATCGAGTGGTGCAACACCGCCGGCGTGGACAACGCGTTCATCGACCCGGGAGCACCCTGGCAGAACGGCTTCATCGAATCCTTCAACGCCCAGTTCAGAAGGGAACAACTCTCCGGAGAAATCATGGACTCCATGCCCGAAGCAAAGTATTTGGCCGAGGAATGGAAAGCTGTCTACAATCGTGAACGGCCCCACGGATCCCCGGACGGCATGACGCCGAAACGCTACAGGGAAACTGGACGCAAGCAAAACAAATAGCTATCGCATAAACGCTTAACAGGGGCAGCTTGGCCTGCCCCGGGGATTGGCAGGTTCAGCAGTCCGCGGCGGACGCACTACACCGCGAGCGGAACGGGATGTACCTCGTCCGCAGGGTGACCCGTGCGTTCATGAATGCGCTTCACAGCGTCCGCGGATGGGGCTTCCGACAGGCAATAGACAACGCCCGCCTCAGGGTCAGCCCAGGCGCTCTTGAAAACGACGTTTTCCTCGCCCTGAATGGCAAGGTCGGCATCGTGCGCTGCCTTCAGATCCTCCTTGGTTAGCCCCTTCATATTGCGGTGAACGTCCATAAATTCAGGCATGAAAATGCTCCTCAATCGTGGTCGATATTGGCCACAGTGGTGTAACGCAGACGTTAGACGCGTGGGTGTCAGTTCGTCAAGAGGCCCGCCCTGGGCGGATTCGCGAACGATTGCTCGGCTACTGGGGCGTGTCTCCTAACCTTCGCTTGGTATTCGGGGCGGGTCCCGGGACCCGCGGGGATGGGCGCGCCTGCCAATAGGGCTGCGAAAAACGAACCAGATAAGTCTGCGACTCGCAGCCCGTCCGAACCCGCCCGCCGTGTCTCATGAGTGGTGTGTCCACGACCTATGTAAAGGACGAGGCGATTGCGCTGCTTGCCCAAAACACGACGCGTCCCATATGCCGGTCCGCCGTAGAGCCACCAACAATGAAGGAACTTCAGACCTCCAGCGCCTGGTGATCTTAGAACCTCGCCCAGGTCAGCGGGCAGGGCCGCCTTTGGCCCTCCCCGCGCCCACAGTTGCACCTGTGCGCGACTTCCCGGCCTTGGCGGCGCCCTTGCCCATGGTCACCGCTGCGCTGGGGTGTGTGCCTTCGCTGCGGGCTGCGGCGAGGCGTCCGCGTATCTGGGTCTCATTCGCGCCGGTGTTTACCAGGGACTCAGCGAACTTCTCGTGGTGTTCGGCCGACCCGTAGCCGGCGGCCGACGTGCTTTCTGCTTTGAGGCCCTGGTCTTTCAAGCGGCTGCTGTCATTGCCGGTGACGCGGTTCTCAATCTCGCGACCGACCCTTTCCATGCGGGCGAAGAGTTCCTTCTCGGCTTGCTCGTACCGCTGCTCAATCGGCGTCCGTTCGGAGCCGTTGAAACCGCCATCAGCCAAAAGCTTGGCTTCGTGCATCTCCTTGGCGGCTTTGACGAACGCGGGATCCTCGAAGTGCGAATCGCCGGCGCCGTTGACGTTCGCGGAGGTTTCTTTGCGCAGCTGGTCAAGGTCGGGACCGTTGATGCCGTCCTTGCCGATGAGGAACATGCGTTCCTGCACGGTGGCATCTGCGGCCGCCACCGCTGCGGGGGTCTTGGCGCTGTGTGCAGTCTGCAATGCCTGGGCCAGTTCGGGGTTAGCCAGATACTCCGCGGGCACCTGGTGGCGTTCCATTTCCGGGGCCAGCTCGGCGGCTTGTGCGCGGAGTTCTTCGGCGCGGGCCGCGGCGAGCAGGCCCATGGCCTTCTCGTGTTCGGCGGCGGCCTTCCGTGTTTCTTCCTGGCTGCGGGCCAGCCCGTCCTGCCGGGCCTTGTCCATGGCTGCGGTCTGGATCCCTGACTCCAAGTAAGCGGCGTCCGTGCCGACGTCGTGGGTGTCGATGCCGTAGCGGGTGAAGACTTCCTGACGAATCCATTCTGAGGCCGCCAGGGCGGTCGGGTCGTGGTCTTTCCAGCCTTCAGCGACGGCGTGTGCCGTGGCGATGTCGTGGGGCTGGGCCTTGTCCCACCACTGGTCTTTGTTTATCGGTGCCAGTGCCGCGTGTGCGGCGCTGCGGTCTGCCGTGAGGCGGGCCTGCGCTTCGTGCGCTGCCTGTGCATCCTGGTGTTCCTGTTGCCGTTGGGACTCCTGCCGGCGACGGGCCAGCGTCTCGGCAATGCGGGACGCGATCATGAGGGACTGCCGCATCCCGCCGTCCAGAAATTCGTCCATTCCGTCTGATTCACTCATCGTGCTCCCCTTGCAGTTGGTGGTGGTCTTTATCGGTCCAGCACGGGCCCGGAATCACGGCCCGTGTGCTGGCGGGTCCTGGCCGGCGTTGGTGTGGTCGGTACCGCTGACCCTGGACGGATGGGTGCCATGCCGCGCAGTCCAAGCTCGACGGAGTTAGGAGCCGCGGCCTGTTCCGGTGCACCGACGGAGACCGGGCGGGGCATGGTGGCCGCGAACGGTTTCAGCTGCTCTGTGACGACGGCCCGGAGCCGCTGCGCTTCCCTGGTTCGTCCGGATTGTTGGTGCATTTCGTGAATGGCGAAGGCAGTGTTGACCAGCTGCAGCATGAGCGCCGATTGGGCGGCCGTCTTGTTCTTGCTGGACGCGGCCATGAACAACATGGCAGTGCCGGCAATGGACGGCAGGGCAACGGGCTTGCTGTGCTGCCGTGGCGACCGGAGCTGGGCGGTGCGGGACAGCTCGGCGGCGGTGGCCGCCAGCGGACCCGGCGTCGGTTCGAGCCGATGGGACCATGCCGCGAACGCGCCGGATACTTCCCTCGCTGCTTTCGCCCAGGTGGCGTGATCGTCACGGGGCAGTGTGCGCAGCTGCTCAACCAGTGCGGTCGCGTTCCGGGTGTATTCGACCCACATTTCCGCCGGGGGTGTTCCGTTCTCGGGCCCGGTCCTGGAGACGGTGCGCCTGTTGCGGGCGGCTGCGTTCCATTCCGCTGCGGCTTCGGTTGCCAGGTGCGGTGAGTCCATCCACTCTTCACGCAAGGCACCGAGTTTCAGATCGGACGCGAGGGTACCGCCGCCGAACCAGATAGGACGTTCGCCCTGCTTGGGCCGCTCCGCTACGGAGTACCCGACAATGACGTCAGTGGTGTTCTTCGCGTAGCGAGGACGAACCAATATGCCGGTGTCGCGGGCGCGCCGGACGAACTCACCCTCGGTAGCCGATGCACTGGCGCTGGCACGGACTTTCCGGGCCAAAGAGGACCGGTGCATCTCCCGCTCGTCCCGGACAGCGGTGGCTTTCTCGGCCCGGTCGTAGCCGCGGGTGGAGTGCACGGTGGAAAGCTGTTCCAGCCCGTACTTGACCTCCAGTTCGCGGCACGATTCCTGCGCCCTCTTGTAGTCCCCGTGCGTAGATGCTTTGGTGCCGTCTTCGCGGACAAGGGATACGGCCAAGTGGATGTGGTGGTTGCCGTTCTCACTCGTGCCGTGGTTGACCGCGACCCACCGGCAGCGCGCCTTGCTGCTGGTTTCGGTGAAGCCCATGGAGTCCACGAAGTCATTCGCGATGTCGCCCCACTGCTGGTCCGTCAGGGCGCCTTCTTCGGCGCGCAGGCTCAGCGAGCAGTGCCACACGCTGGCGTCCTTGTACCCGACGTGGACGCGCTCCTTCTTGGCCACGTCCCACTGCATGTCTTTGATCTGAACCGATACGCCATAAGCCTTACGCGGACGGTCAAGATGCTTGGCAATTGCCAGGGCATCGTGACGGTCCAGGACACCGTCGTCGTACCACGCCATGATCGCAGCGTCACCGGCCACCAGGTGCGGATCGGAGTGGGCGTTCTTCGTCTTGTCAGCGTCCGTCGAGGCCAGGTATACCATGAGACCGCCCATGCGAGAACCGCGGGTGATGTTCGGAATCATCCCTACATCAGCCCGTCTATGACGTCGTCAATGCGCATGGCAACGGAGCGGATATGTTTCAGTGCTTCATGCGCCTCGGCGGGGAACTCGCTCGTAGCGTTGGCCTGCCGTGCGAGCTGGTTGATGTTGTTCGAAGAACGGGCCAGCAGATTGTGCAGAGACATCAGCTCCGCAGCAATAGCACGCCGTTCCGTTGTCGTCTCCTGGGTCTCAGACAATGCCGAAGTAATCAGCAGATTCGGGACAGTGACCTTCTCCCGCTCGGCCCTCGCGACCAGCGCGGCTTCCTCTTCAACAGTGACCCACAAGTCACGGCGCTTCTTGCTGCCGGCAGGAGTGTTCTCCCGGCGTCGGCGCGACAGATTGAAACGGTGAGTCAATCCCTCATCCGACATTCAATCCATCCCTTCAAGGCCCAGCGCAGCGACCCCGGAACCGGGGACCACACTGACCAGTGTGCCGCACACGAACGCCAGAGTCGAGCGCGATAAGCCACTTACACCCGAGTAAATGTATAGCTTGCTCCGAACGGTCTTCTTTGAGGGTTTTTCGCCTTTCGCGCTTGATCACCGAAAACCTGCTTTGGGGGTGTCGGTCCTGCCCGATAGGGTTTGGGTATGGATATCAACAACATTGCCGCTAAAGCCGCCGCGAAGATCGACGCCGCCAGGGACACCAAAGTGAACGCCGTCAAGAGGGCCGCCGCCAGCGGAGTTGAAGTTCAGGAGGCCGCCCAGCTGCTTGCCGCAGCAGAGCAGAAGTACGCCAAGGAGTATCAGGCAGCGTTGCGCGCAGACTGGACCGAATCGGACCTGCGGGGCTTCGGTCTGGACGCTCCGGCTAAGAAGGCCGGCGGGCGTCCGCGTGGCCGGAAAACCACGCAGGAGTCCGTTCCGGTTGCCGGCGGACCTGAGTAGTAGCCCCTCGCCCCCATGGGTACGGCAAAAGCCCAATCGCTCCGCTGCTTTTCCCGCACACATGGGGACGACGGGACCCAGCTGATCGGCTGCACACAACCGCCAGGGAACCTCTGCCTCGCACCTCACCAGCGAGACCGGCGGCCATGCACAGCCTGGAAACTGGCCGGTCACCAACGGCAACGTTTCCCATGGTCCAAGACATGCCGCTTCCGACGTCGGCAGAGCGCTGTGGCTGGCTCTTTTCAGCCATAGACCAGATGCGGCTCCGGTGGGCAGATACGACGAAGGCCGGCACCTTTTCGAGGTGCCGGCCTTCGTCGTAACCGTGTTCTTTTAGTCTTCCGCGGTGACGTCGTCATCCTTGATCTGACCGGCCGCGATGCGCTCTGCGGTCTTCGCGAACGCGGCCTCGATGTACGCCGCGAGGTCACTTTCCCGGACCCTCCACACACCCCGTCCACCGAACTGCCCGGCGGGGAGCTCACCGCTGCGAACGAGCGAATAGACCAGTGCACTTTTGACGTTCAGGACCTCCTGAACTTGTTCCAGGGTCAGCATCCTGGGGAACACCGGTACCGTCGTCGACGCAGGTTCCTCGGTCACGTCCTCTGTCCGTTTCGGCATTCTCAGTCCACCTCGTTCCGGTGTTGCAGTTCGTCCCTGGCGCGATGTCCGCGGCAGAGGGATCCGGCCGCCGTGGAGCTTCCGGAGTCATTCCAGCCCAGCTCTTGACGGACGGATGATCTATCGTTCCAGCCCTCCGCTTCTCTCGTGGTGTGGATGTCTGGTTGAAGGCGCCTGGGTTGACGCCGGCGATGGCCGGCTGGGGCTGGGGCCTGTAGGGAAGCTGGCGTCGTGAAACTTTCTAAAGCGTGCCAGTGCAGGATCGACGACATCCGCAACGTCAGGCGCGTCGGCGGAGTTCTGCTTCGGTGGCTCAATGGAGGCCCTGAGCTTCCCGTCCAGTTCCGCGCACTTCGCGCGGGCGGTGACAAGTTTGGCCTCGTACTTGAAGGGTTTCCCGGCCTGGCTCTCGACGTCGGCAAGCACCGCCTGTTTGTCCGTGATGGTTTGGCGCAGCTGGGCTTCGTAATCGGGAAGCCCCGCTACTTTGTTTTCCAGCCGGGTGATGATCCCGGCACTTCCTTCCAACAGCTCCAGTCGGGTAAAGACAAGCGGTGGTGCCGGCACGTCTTTGAGGGTGACAGCGAGGTCCTGGTAAGAGCCGAGCCGGGAGTCGTCGGCCGCGTTTCGGACCTGCAGCTCGTGGCCGCCGAGGGTGGCCATCGTGCCGTGGTCCTGTTTTTGGCGGTAGTAATTTCCGTACTCCGGTGTGTGGGTACGGACCCATTCAGATATAGCCGTGACGGCCTCCGGACGTTTGGTGTAGCTCTTGCCGTCGATGGTCGCGGTGAAGGCATCCCCGGCCGTCGGGGTGATGCGCGGGAGAGCGGCCTGCAATGCGGGCAGCTTGCTTTCGGCTTTGGTGATGCTGGTTTCGGCGGCGGCCCGTGTCCAGGAGAGGGTGCTCTGTCCTTTCTCGTGGGCTCGTTTGAGCCGTTCGAGTTTGGTCCGGGCGGCGTCGGCCTCGATCTTGTCCATCACCAGCGGGTTGCCGCTGGTCGCTGCCTTGATCTGTGCGGCGTTGAGGGCAAGGTCTCCAACGTCCTCGATCTCGCGGATATCGAGTCGTCCGCGAAGGACCTGCTGGATCATGGTGGCCTTGCGCTGGATCCCGTCCCAGGCGGCACTGTCGTAGCTGCCGACGGTTGCGTATTGGAAGTTGTGGACCTCCGCGTTGGCGTTACGTTGACGGATGATGCGCCCGTCGCGCTGGGTCAGGTCAGCGGGCCGCCAGGGACACGTGACGTGGTGGATCGCTTTGGCGCGGAGCTGGACGTTGGCGCCGGTTCCCATCATGGCGGTGGAGCCGATCAGCACGGCCACCTCCCCGGTACGGCATTGGGCGAAGAGCTGGGCTTTCTGCTCGGGTTTGGGCGCGTCCTGGATGAACCGGATCTGATCTGACTGGATGCCTCCGGCGACGAGTTGGTCCTTGATCTGCTGGTAGGCGGTCCAGACCGGTTTGCCGTCGGGACCGGTGTTCTTGGAGGGCGTGCTGAGGTCGCAGAAGATGATCTGCAGCGCACCCTTTTTCGCCGAAGGGATCCCGGATTCGAAGCTGGTTTCGTACTCGTTCTCCCGGTTCTCCTCCCAGACTTTCAGGGTCTTGGCCACAACATGGTCCAGCTTCGTCCCGGATTCGGGTTCGATGCCGACCATGCGCAGGTCCAGCGCTGCTTTGCGGCCGTCGTTGTAGACACTCAGGGCGTTGTCCGCGCCTTTCTCAGCCCAGCCGGAGAGGGAGTCCAGCCGGTCAGCGAGGCCCTTCATGTATTCGGCCAGTTCGGGCGGCTGCGGGATCAACACCAGTTCCGGCTGCCGTTCCCCGTCTCCGGGCCGGCGGGCGAGGTCCGGCTTTTCGAGGTAGGTCAGGTCTTCGGAGAGCTTCACGTCGGCGAAGACGTGGAAGGACCGCAGCATCTCGGGGACGTTCTTGAATTTCGCGAAGCGCGGCTTGTTCTTCAGCCGGCCTCCGGCGTCCATCTCGATGGCGGTGACGGTTTCCCCGAATGTCGCTCCCCAGACGTCGAAGTTCTCCACACCGGCAGCCTGGAGCAGGTCCGGGCGCAGGTAGCGCTGCATGACGTGGGCTTCGGTGATGGAGTTGGCAATCGGTGTGCCGGTCGCCATCGTCACGACGCGTTCCCCGTGGGTGCTGCGCAGGTATTCCAGCTTCAGGTGCATGTCGGTGGCCCGGATGGAGCCCGCGATTTCTGCGCCCTTGATGTTGGTGACCGTGCGCAGGTTTTTGTAGTCGTGCGCTTCGTCCACGAACAGGTAGTCCACCCCGGTGTCCTCGAAAGTCAGTCCAAGATCCGGCGCGGTGTCCATGAGCTTCTTCATGCGCTCTTCTTCGGCCTGGAGCTTGGTTTCAAGCTTCTTCACCGTGGTCCGGTCTTCGCCTTCGGCCTGGGCGTTGACGATGGTCTGCCGGACGTCGGCGATGATCGACTCCTGGTAGGCCTCAATGGTTTCGGCTTTCACGCCGATGCTCTTGAAGGCCTGCTGGGTCATGATGATGCCGTCCCAGTCGTTCGCCGCGGCACGG
Source organism: Arthrobacter sp. U41 (assembly GCF_001750145.1). Taxonomy (NCBI): domain Bacteria; kingdom Bacillati; phylum Actinomycetota; class Actinomycetes; order Micrococcales; family Micrococcaceae; genus Arthrobacter; species Arthrobacter sp. U41. Next base: position 96,604 of record NZ_CP015733.1, on the reverse strand, counting down.
GCGACGAACTGCCGGCGCGCGGCCAGGTCTCCGCTCTTGGTCTTGATGTCATCACTGCCGGCCGAGAGCAGGCGGGCCTGCGGGTACAGTTCCAGCCACTCACGGGTGAACTGCTCCAGCATGTGGTTCGGGACGACAACCATGGGCTTGGAGGCCATGCCCAGGCGTTTGAGTTCCATCGCTCCAATCACCATTTCGGCGGTCTTGCCGGCCCCGACTTCATGGAAGAGGCCCACAGCCGGTTCGGAGATGATGCGCGCCACGGCAGTGCGCTGGTGCGGGTGCGGAACGAAGGTCTTAGCCAGCCCCGGCAGGGTCAGCCGGCCACCTTCCTTGGTGTAGTCGCGCAGGGCCAGGGAGTTGAAGCGGCGGTTGTATTCGTCAATGAGCCGGCTGGCACGTTCGGGGTCTTCCCAGACCCACTCGGCGAAACGTTCCTGCAGGGCCTCGGCCTTTTCCTGGGCCGCCTCGGTTTCTTCGAGGTTGGCGACGGGTTTGCCGTCCTCGTTCTTGTCCTCGACCTGAATGCTCTTTTGTTCCAGGATGCTTTGCAGCAGGTCCGGGGCGGGCCGGCGGCCCGTTCCCCACTCGTTCGTGGAACGGACTGTTCCCCGGTTGGCTTTGACCCGCCAGATGCCGCTGCCGACGCTGGTCACGCTGGCGTTGGGATCGGCCAGGATGTCCTGGACGAAGCGTTGGTGTTCCTCGGGGGAAATCCAGACTGCACCGATGCGCGCCTCGACGTCTTCCATGCCGACCCGCGGCGGCTGGACTTCCTCCAGGGCAGTGACGTTCTCACTCAAGCGCTCGTCCTCGGCCGCCGCAGCGCGGGCAGCGTCGAGCTTGGTCCGGACATTCCCGGACAGGTATTCCGGTGCGGTGACGAGCTTGCCGGTTTCCGGGTCATCGAACACGGACGTGCCCAGCTGCTCGCGGGCTTCCTCTTCCGTGACGCCCAGCAGGTCCGCGATCTGATCCAGCTCCGGGGCGCCGTAGGTGTCCAGGGCGATCGCGAGGGCTTCGTCAACGGTGTCCGCGCCCATCAGGGGTTTGCGCGCCACCACCTGCCGGTGCTGAAGCAGGCCAGCCGGTGTCGCCGTCTGCGTTTCGTCATTGAATTTTTCCAGAGCACCGGGAAGCGCACCGAAAGGGTCCTCGGACATCAGCAGCCGGAATGCAGGCGATATGCGTCGGGTGACAACGTCATCGCCGGTCTCTTTATCCGTGCGAACCGATTCGGTGTAGCGGTTCACCGGCCCGTACTTGCCCACATAGGTGGCGTAACGGGCGGTCAGATCGGCCCGCAGGGCTTCCAGTTCCGGGGTGTCCTCGTTGTCCGATGCTTCCATTTCCAACAGCGACCGTGCACCGTCGCGCAGCCCCAGCAGGTCCCGCATCTCTGCAGCATGCTTCTTGGGCACGGGGAGTTCTTCTTGTTCCCCGCTGCGGGTGATGGTGAAGGTTCCGTCGGGTTGGGCGGTGATGGTGCCGTCCCATTGCTGCCCGGCGGCCGGCAGCAGAGCCACCGGGGTCTTCCCCGGGGCCGGCTCGGCAGGGGCATGGTTCAGGCCGCGGTCCAGCGCTTCCTGCACAACGACGTCGAGCCGCTGGGCGAGCAGCTGCGGGACAGCAGCGAGGTCGTCGACTTTGACGCTGACGGTTTCCTCCCCGTACATGCCGTTCCCAATGGTGATCTGCCCCAGGACATTTTGCGGGTTCAGATCAAAGTAGTTGTTGATCTTCACGTTACGGCCGTCGATGATGACGGGCCCGACAGATTCCCAGTCCGTGTTGGCAGGCTCCCGGCCCGGCTCGCGCTTGCGCAGCAGCAGCAGGTCAGTGAGTGCTTCGGTGCCGGCAGCTCGCCGGTGGGCGCCGGTGGGCAGACGCACGGCGCCCACCAGATCCGCCATGGCGCTCATCTCCCGCCTCGAGGTGGGGTTGGTTGCGTCCATGGTGAAGCTGGAGGTCAGCACGGCTACGTATCCGCCGGGTTTCACCGCGGCCAGGCCCTTGAGGATGAAGTGGTTGTGCATGGAATGCCGGGAGTCGGCATTGTGGGTCTTGTCGTACAGCGTGTTCTTGCTGAACGGGACGTTGCCGACGGCGAGGTCAAAGGAATTGGATTTGATCGGGGTGTCCGCGAAGGACTCGCTGCGGATCGTCGCGTCGGGATACAGGCCACGGGAAATTGAGGCTGTCAGCGGATCAAGCTCCACGCCGGTCATCCGGGCACCTTCCGGGGCGAAACCAATGAAAGTTCCCGCGCCGGATCCGGGTTCCAACACCTCTCCCCCGGTGAAGCCAAGCCGGTCAACGGCGGACCAGATCTCCTTCACCAGGGCGGCGTCGGTGTAATACGCGTTCGTCGTTGTCCGCGACGCTGCGGCGTACTCGCGCTCGCTCAGGACTTCCTGCAGCTGAGCGCGCTCGGCCGCCCATTCGGCCTTGTCGAACAGCTGGGGCACCGCTCCCCAGCTGGACCACCGCGCCAAGGAACGCTGCTCTACCTCGGTGGCCGGCCTCTGCTGGTCCTCCAGCTCCCGGACGATGCGGATTGCTTCAACGTTTGCTGCGAAGCGGGCCTTCTGTCCCGATGGTGCTAGGTCAGCCTGGGATGCTGGGTGGAACCGTCCAGCCGGCGCACCCGCTGACGGCTCCGGCTGAGGTTCGGTCTCTAGCTCTCCTCGTGCTCCTGGGCCCCGTAGGTCGGCTCCATCTCCTCCGGCTCCGCGGGAAGGCTGGCGTAGATCATCTCCTGATACACCATCTCGCGTGCCCGTAGCTTGGCCATGTTCACCATCCCGATGAACTCCATTGGCTCTTCCTGGCCCCGCATGGGTATCAGTTCTGCGCTCAGAGCCACGATCGCTTCCTGGATCTCCCTGCCCAAGGTCGAAAAGTGTGTCTCGGGGTCCGCTATCTGCGCGAAGCTCTCCGGGTCGTGATTCTTCATGGTTTCCATGGCGTGTCTGCCGTGCTCGTTCATTGACTACCTCTTCCGGTTCGGCCCACAATGACTCCAGACTCAGCTGACCCTCAATGTGGTTTTTAGATTTCCTCGGTGCCATGTGCGCCGTCCCCCTCCGTTTGCCTCCACGCTAGCGAAGGCACCGATGGATTAACAGCCGCACCCCTACTTACTGGAGCCGCTGCTGCGCTTCAAAGAGGCCGGCGGCTAGCGACGTGAAGGGTGAACCCGGGAAGCCGCAATCCTCCGGAGCTCTTCTTCGGTCAGGAGATAACTCTTCCTACCCGTTTTTCGGGACCTGTTTTGCTTCACTTCGCGGTACTCGGTCAACATCCGAGAGTAAATGGGAACCGACTGGTGATGAGAGTTCCCGCGATCCGGCCCAAGTACGAAGGCCTCCTGTTCCGTCCCGGAATCTGTCAAGCCGATTGAGACACCGTGTTTTGGTTAGGCGTGTGCAGCGACCTCGCTTTGCTGTGGCTGGTTGATCCACGCAGCTGAGGGGCCTGCCGGCGGCAGTGGCGTTCTGCTGAAGCGGTGCGGGGTGGCGGTGTAGGCATTCTGCAGGACAGTGGCGCGGCGGGCGTGGATCGCCATGTAGGTGCCGTCAAAGACCGAGGCCGGGGTGTGGAGCCCGATCCCGGAATGGCGGTGTTCGAAATTGTAGTAAAGGAAAAAACCGTTGGCCCAGGCGATGGCGTCCTGGCGGGAACCGAACCGGCCGGGGTAGGTGTGGTGGTACTTCGTGGTCTTGAACGCCGCCTCGGAGTACGGGTTGTCGTTGGACACGCGGGGCCTGGAATGGGACCGGTCGATGCCAAGGTCGATCATCAGGTCGGCGACCGGTTTGGACGTCATGGACGTCCCCCGGTCGGCGTGGATGACCCCGGGCGTGCCGTGGATCATCACGGCATCGGCGATGAACTCCTTGGAGCCCAGCCCGGACTCGCGGGTGGTGATGTGCCAGTGCACGACGTAGCGGGAGAACAGGTCGATGATGACCATCAAATCGTAGTAGACGCCCCTGATCGGGCTGGGGAGTTTGGTGATGTCCCAGGACCAGACGTCGTTGGGTTGCGCCGCGACGAGTTCGGGTTTCTTCTTTGCCGGATGGGTGGCCTGGCGGCGGCGTTCACGCACCTGGCCGTGGCCGCGCAGGATGCGGTACATGCTTGATTCCGAGCACAGGTAGGTGCCCTGGTCCAGCAGGATCGCCCCGACCTGGGCCGGGGCCTTGTCGGCGAATTCCTCGCTGTTCAACCGGTCCAACACCTGTACGACCTCTTCATCGGTGAGCTTTGTGTGTGATCGACTATCTGTAGGCCGTTTCAGCCAGGAATTTGAGCCATGTTGGTGGCTCGTTTCAGGCCAAAAGAGCGGTAAGAATTAGGCCAGTTTTTTCTTCCCGGAATCAGGTTTCGGGGGCTTGCCTGAAGTTAGAGATCACCCGGGTGGTCGGGGGCCTTTCCCAGAGTGTTGGGGACATGGGCCCGCCACCCCCAGATAGGTTCCTTACGGTGCTGCCATTGCGAAGCGTATGCGCCGGAAGGGCTGGAAAGTGAGATGACGGTACCCATGTCCGTTCAAGAAAATATCAGAAGACTCGACTCCCAGGGAGTCCCGGTGCGTCAGATCGCCCGAAGGCTTGGAGTGAGCCGGACCTCGGCGGCCAAGTACGCCGAGCAGGAGGACTTCTCCCCGGCGCCGCGGGCACCGCTGGCCAGGCCGGGGGCCTCGGTGCTGACCGGGTTCGAGCACATCATTGAGCGGTGGCTCATCGAGGATCAGCGCCGGAACCGCAAGCAGCGGCATACGGCGAAGCGGATCTTCGACCGGCTCGTTGACGAGCATGGTTTTACCGCCACCTATTCACCGGTCCAGCGGTACGTGAAGAAATGGTTGGCCGCCCACCGGCAGCCCGGTGAGGGGTTTACCGAACTGGTCTGGCCTGCCGGCACCGTGCAGGTCGACTTCGGTCAGGCCGAGGCCATCGTTGCCGGGATCCGGCAGGTCCTGCATATCCTGGTGGTGACCTTCCCGTTCTCGAACATGCGCTTCGTGCAGGCGTATCGGGGCGAGACCGCCGAATGCGTGGCCCACGGGCTGCGGAGGGTGTTTGAGCACATTCGGGCTGCGCCGCGGCACATGGTCTTTGATAATGCCACGGGCATCGGAAATCGGGTGGGAACCCGGGTGACCGAGACGAAGCTGTTTGGCGCCTTCAAACTCCACTACAGGTCCGAGTCACGCTATTGCAATCCGTACTCGGGCCATGAGAAGGGCAACGTGGAGAACGCGGTGGGGTTCCTGCGCCGGAACTTCATGGTCCCCGAGCCGGAGGCCGCCACCCTGGAGGGGCTGAACAAGGACCTCATGGCGCGCTGCGACGCGTTGGCCACCACCGTGCACTACCGCAAGGGCCTGCCCCTGGGTGAGCTGTTCGCCCAGGACGTTGCGGCGTCCATAGACCTGCCGGGGATCGGTTTCGATGCCGTGCGCTACGAATCGCGCAAGGCCGACAAGACCGGGAACCTGCTCATTGACGGGAACACGTACGCCGCCGGGCCCGCTTTCCACGGGCGAATGCTCACGGTGGGGTTGGGACACGACGTGGTGCAGATCCTTGATGAGCATTCCGAACCTGTCCGCACGTTCCCGCGCGTCTTCGGCAAGCAGGCCGAGACGGTCTTTGACCCTGCTTCCCTGGTGCCGTTGCTGGTGACGAAGCCCGGGGCGTGGTCCCATTCGCCGCTGCGGGCCCTGGTGACGGACCCGGTGCGTGACTGGTTGGACCGGGCCACGGCCACGGATCGGCGCCGGCTGCTCAACTCGGTGGATGCTGCCTCATCGGTGGCGGGATTCGATGCCGCGGTGGCCGCTGCCGACACCCTGATCCAGCGCGGGGATGCACCGGACATGGCCATGCTGGGCATGCTGGCCCGCCGTCTGGCTGATGGCACCGAACCGGAGGCAACGAACGTGGACCTGAGCGTCTATGACACCTTCACCACCCTGAACACCACCACAGGAGAAATAGCATGAGCACGATCACCGTCCAGGACCTCCTTGAGGCGGGCAAGCACGCCTCGCTGACCGGCAGCGTGTTGACCGATTGGGCCGAGAAGGGCACCCCGAAGCAACGTGAATACCTGCACGGGGTGCTGGTCGCCGAGCACGAATCCCGGCAGGAGTCACGGCGCCAGCGGCTGTTGAAGGCCGCAAGGTTGCCGGCCATGAAAACACTCACCGGGTTCGACTACAGCAGTGTCAGGTTCCCGGAGGACTACGGCCGCGGACCTCTCGAATCCCTGGATTTCATCAACCGGGCCCAGGACCTGGTCCTCTACGGCGACGTGGGCACCGGCAAAACTCACATGGCCACCGCCCTGGTGGCCGCCGCCTGCCGGCAGGGCATCCCCGCCAGGTTCTTCACCACCTCCGCCCTGGTCATGATGCTGCGCCGCGCCAAGGACGAAGACCGCCTCGACAAGGAACTGGCCTCCCTGGCCAAGAACCGGCTCCTGGCCATCGACGAGCTGGGCTACCTCCCGATCGACGCCGAAGGGGCCAGGCTACTCTTCCAAGTGATCGCGGACGGGTATGAAAAACGAAGCCTGATCATCACAACAAATTTGGAGTTTTCCCGCTGGGGCACCGTGTTCGGAGACGACAACATGGCCGCCGCCGTCATTGACAGATTGGTCCACCACGGGCGGCTTCTGCAGTTCCGCGGCGAGTCCTACCGGGTCAAAAATGCCCTCATGAAATAGCCAACCGCTGAAATGGACCAGAAAAGAGCCGACGTGGCCTAATTCTTAGCGCTGAAACGGCCTACTTAAACTTGACGAAACACAAGCTTGTTTACCGGTGCCGGGCGCCGGGGTTTGGGTCCGTGTACCCTCGGGGCCAGAGAGCGGTAGTGTGTGGCCGGGGACCGTCCCGTGAGGGCACAGATGGCCCTTACGGGCAACAGCCCATCAAGTCCGACGAAGGCCCCGTCCACGGCGGCGCTCACGGCTTCTCGTTGTCCGCTCTCGAGGAGATGCCCTCCAAGAGAGCGTGTAATTTTCCCATCACGCTCAACGCCTCCTCAGTCCGTGCGAGTTTCGCTTCGGCCCGTTCGGCGCGGGACTTCATGGCCTCAAGCTGGGCCTCGGGGCTGTGCTTCTTTGCGGGCCTGGCGGCGGTGGCGAGGCCGGTAAGGGCGACGGCGTCCCGGGCCCGGCGCCAGGTGGTGATCTGGGAGGAGAACAAGCCCTCGCGGCGCAGGAAGGCGCCCTTGGCCCCGGGTCCGTCGAGGGACTCGTAGGTTTCCAGGATCGAGAGTTTCTCCCCCGGGGTGAAGGAGCGGCGGAGGGGCCTCTCTGCCCTGGGTTTTTCGGGATCGGCCATGGCTCCACCATCGGTGATGGCAGTGGGGGAAGCAAGTGCGGTGGTCACAGGAAATCGGTTTCCAAATCTCGCCCTTAAGGAGTCAGTGGGAAAAGTGGCGGTGTCTCACCCAATGCTGACAGACAGGGTCCACTTATCGTCCTTCACAAGGAAACGCACGTAGTCGGACATCTGGCCTTCCAGCGCATCATTATGATCGAAACCGTCGAATCTCAGTGCTCGCTGAAGCGATTCATCAATCACTACCCCCTGCTCCTGCAGATCGTTGATGCTGTAGAGCGCTATCCGGAACATTTCGAGAACGTCCATGACGAACTCGCTGTTGCGTGGGCTCAACTCGGGGCGAAGGCCGGCGAACTCCACCCAGTACTCCTTGGTGAATCCACGCTCAAGAACTTTCGCCCGCTCAAGCTGGTACTCCCGGTCACCATCCACGTCGTTCGCGTCCTCGGGCAAAACCCGACCGAGAATTCGGTGCAAGAGTGACAGAGTGTGTCGGTCGAGAGCGGACAGCGTGTCAGGTCCCAGTTCCTTATCCCTCTCGCCCTTACCCCGTTCATCGTCTCGGAATGCAAACACTGCGTCCTGGAGACGGTCTCGAACAAAGTCGCTCAGTGTCTGGTGTTCCTCCTCCGCTTTAGCCTGCAAGGCGTCCCTTACTGCGTCGTCAATGCGCACCGTGATCGTAGCCACCAATTTTCCTTCCATTAGTCGTGTATTACAAAACATACTACACGTAAGACACGAATACGTGAGCTGCGATCTTGCGGAGGTCGTCTTCTTCGTTGGTGCCTGATTTTAGGGGCTGTTGCGTTCGATGGACTGGCCGAGGATGCGCGCACCTTCCGGGAAGGCGGCGGGGTTGGGCCCGGCGTAGTTGAGCCGGATGAATGGGCCTGCTGGTTCGGCCGGGAACCATTCGGTGCCGGCGGCGATGATGACCCCGGCGGCCTCGCAGTCGCGGGCCAGCTTTTCAAGGTCGGTCCCGTCGGGCAGGCGGGCCCAGAGGTTGAGCCCTCCTTTTGGGACGTGGTCGATGTGGGCCTGCGGGGCATACTGGCGGAGGCTGGTGAGCAGCAGGTCGCGGCGTGATTGGAGCTGATGGCGGAGGCCGCGCAGGTGGGTCTGCCAAGCAGGTTGTGTAACGACATCCAGTGCTGCGGCCTGGAGGAGGCCGCTGACGTACATCGATTCAGCTCCACGATCGGCGAGGATGCGTTCACGCGCCGGGCCGCGGGCGATGACGGCGGCTACGCGGATGGCTGGGGACACGCTCTTGGTCAGTGAGCGGAGGTAGACAACGTGGCCGGAATCGTCACGGGCTGCAATGGGCACGGGGGTGGTGGTGATGCCGAAGTCGTGCGCCCAGTCGTCCTCGACGAGGAACGCGCCGTTCTGACGTACGACATCCAGGACCTGTTCGCCACGCCGGGCCGGCCATTGCGCTCCGGTGGGGTTCGCGTAGTTGGGTTGTGCGTAGAACAGGCGTGCGCCGGTTTCCGCGAATGCCCGGGCCAGCTCTTCCGGGTCGGGGCCGTCTGGTCCGCTGGGCACCGGGACGATACGGACACCGGCCTGCGCCGCGGCGATGATGGCTCCCCAGTAGGTCGGGGATTCCATAAGCAGGGGCTGCCCCGTGCCGACCAGTGCCCTGAAGATGGAGCTGAGTCCGCTCTGGCTTCCTGGCAGCACGATGACATCGCCCGGTGTTGGCGGGGTGACCCCTGCGGGGGTCGAGTCGCCGAGTTCGTGCGCGAACCAGGACTGCAGTTCGGGAAGCCCCGCAGCCGGCGGGCGGAACAGTGCGGCGTCGCCCCGCGCTGCCCTGATCAATGCCGCGCGCACCAGGCGCTCCGGCAGGAGTTCCCGGTCCGGATAGCCGGAATGGAAGGCAATGGCATCGTTCGGTGCGGTGCGCATCGCGGTGGACATCGAACGAGGAGGCCCCTGAGGTGAACGCAGAGCCGCGGTCTGCCAGCCGTAATCTGACGGGCGCGCAGTCCGGACGGCCCGCACAAAAGTCCCGACGCCGGGCCGGCTCTCGATCAGCCCCTTCGCCGTGAGCGTCTGCAGGGCCTTCTGCACCGTCACCGGGCTTACCTGGTACTCGGCCACCAGCGACCTGGTGGAGGGCAGCTGTGATCCCGGCGAAGCCCCTGCGATCCATTCCTTGAGGCGCACCGAAATCCGGGAACTGCTATCGTTGTTCATGAGAGACAATAGTAGCGCTACTACGCTTATCCGCCCAGTGATACTGTCCCGTCATCCCAGCGGCCTGTGGTGGGGTCTTCTTGGAGTAGCGGCATTCTCGTTCACAGTGCCCTTCACACGGCTGGCTGTCGGAGGATTTTCTCCGTTGTTCATTGGCTCCGGCCGGGCGGTCCTGGCCGCAGTTCTGGCCGTCCTGGCCCTCGCACTGACACGCCAGCACCTTCCTCACGGCACACAGTGGGCCCGGCTCGCGGTGGTCGCTGGCGGAATCGTCGTCGGTTTCCCACTGCTCACCTCCTTCGCGCTCACCACCGCGCCCGCCAGCCACGGCGCCGTGGTTATCGCCCTGCTCCCGGCCGCGACGGCAACGGCTGCGGTTCTGCGCGGGCGGGAGCGTCCGCCGGCAGCCTTCTGGGTCATTTCCGCGGTGGGCGCGGTGGCAGCACTGGTCTTTGGCTTTTCCCAATCCGGCGGTTTCGGACAGGTGCATTGGGCGGACCTGCTGCTGCTCGGTGCCGTGATGGCCGCGGCCATCGGCTATGCCGAAGGCGGCCTGCTCGCCCGTGAGCTCGGTGCCTGGCAGACCGTGTCGTGGGCTCTCGTGCTTGCATCTCCCCTGATGGTGTTCCTGACAGCGCTCTCCATCGCCCAGCAGCCCCCGTCAGGAACACCGGTACAGTGGGCCGCCTTTGCCTACTTGGGCCTGGTGAGCATGTTCCTTGGCTTCTTCGCTTGGTACCGCGGCCTGGCCATCGGACCCATGACCCGGGTCAGCCAGATCCAGCTCCTCCAGCCCGTGCTGAGTATCTGCTGGGCAGGGCTTCTGCTGGGAGAGACCCTGACATGGCTGACCTTCGCCGGCGGCCTCGCCGTCATCCTCTGCGCCGGCACCGCGGTCCGCGTCCGGCTCAACCCGCACCCTACCGGAACATGAGCTTTTCGCCGTCGGGGCGCAGCTCCCCGGTGGGTGAAACGTGCCGGTAGAGGATAGGCTTACGGGACGGTCTGAGCGGGCGGTGTTCAAGGACTGTTTCGCGGTCTTTCGTGGCCAATGCGTATGGTCAGTCGCGGCGGAATGCGCTGTTAAGCGGAAGCCCATTCAATGCTTCCACGACCACTCGCCATTCGGGCCCCAGCCTCGTGGTTGATACAACTCGCCCGAGCACGGGCCAGCCAGCTTCGTCCCGGGCAAAGTGTCGCTGAAGTGATAAGCGTCTGCCATCGCTGGTTGCTGCCACGACCAAGAGAACTTCACCCCGGTCGGGTTTGACGTCATAGAACGTGCCCTTATGTTGGTGGACAGGGCGTTTGACGCCTGGGTGCCATGTTGTCCAAGCCTCAGCTGTGAAGAGGAAACCATCGGCTCCGGTCGCGCGGACCCTTTCAGCCATACCGCTAAACATGGCGAGCAGAGTCGGTTTCGAGACCGCACCAATTTGGAAAGTATCAACCAGGTTGCTGCCCTTGTACAGCAGCATCCAGGGCATCGCTTCGCTGTCGACCGTTAGGTAGAGGGAGGCGCGGCGCATCTGTTGTAAGGACTCTTTGATGGGGTCTCCGTCCAACTTGAAGAAGCGGCCATAGCGCTGCTCTAAGTCCTGTTGGCTCACAGATGGATCCCGCTTGACGGACATTATTTCCATGGCGAGTTCGTGGCGCGTTGAGAGGTCAACGGCTCGACTGATCGGCGCCTGGCCTCCCCACGCCATGCATTTTGGCTTGCTGCTGTCCCGATTTTGGTTGCAATCACGCTCCGGCAATCCGAGGTCAGAACATAACCATTCATCGTCAGAGTGAAATGCGGCGACTAGTACGGCCAATCTTCCGTACAGGTGGCTGGCTACCTCAAGCAGCTCCTTGTCAGGCAGGGAGTTATCTACCCATTTCCTGGACACTTTCACTACCCCTGACCGGATGCTCTCCGGCTTGTTCAAGAGGTATGCAGACAACAAATCGTCAGCGCTGGACTCAGGTGCCGCTTCCAGCTTCCCGCCGTACCTGCTGTGGTCTAACGCCGCATGCTCGACCCATGCGAGGCTGTGGAGGGACAGGTCGGCCTCGTGAACGACCAGGTTCCGAGCCTTCACCGCCCACTTGTAGAGGCGGTCGCCCTTGACCGTTGTTTCCCATTGCTTAAGCGTTTCCTCGCCTCCAGTTATGATCCGTTTTCGTCGGGCGATGGTGTCTATGGTGCTTTGAAACGAGGCGAGGAACGAGTTGAAGCTGCGCCGGAACCGATGAGGATCGAAGTAGGCATCGAGGGCATCGTGCCATTCCGCATGCGCGTCATCGAGGCGGCGGTGGGCATCAGGCACGGGGCAACTCATGAGTCCAGTATCCCGTGACCTCGGACTCCGCCGTCGGGTTGATCAGCAGACCATCGGTTGCTGAACCGCCTGCCAGCCCTCCGGTTCCTTGCCTACAGGTTCTTCGTTTTCAACGAAGAGCTGGCTTCCGACCCGGACTTACCTCCGACGCCCGGGGAAAAGGCTGACATGGCGGAGGTGCCACGCCCGGCAGTCAGGTAAGTCGGGACTGACATCGATTCGGTGACTCCCTGCCGGCGTGGCTGTCTGCCTCGAGGTGTCCCGTAGAGGGATCCGTACACGCATGCAATTGGGTCGCAACTTGGTCACGCTTGTGGCGTTGTGAGCGGACGATCGGGACGTACGAGAACGCTCCCCGTAGGCTGGCCTCGTGCTGCACCTCCTCATCGACACCTCCACATGTCTCGACCTTGCGCAACGTCGAGACGGCCAGCGCTGGATCGTCGCTCTGCGGATACTCATCCGCGAGGGGAAGCTAAAGCTGCTGGTCCCTCCCGTAGTCATTGAAGAATTCGACCGCAACGAAGCCCGCGTACAGGCGGCGATGACGTCCAGTATCGCGGGCCGGTTTAGGCAGATCCGACAGGATCTCGTGACCTACGGCAGCGACGACGATGGTCATGCCGTGGAGGTCATCGAAAACCTCGGCCGGCATCTCCCGCTCGTCGGAGCGATGACGACCCGGAACTTCCGGGAAGTCCGTGAGCTCCTCGTCACCGGTCAGGTCGTCGAGCAATCGGAGGTCGAGACGAACCGCGTCGTCGAGCGTGGGTTGAAAAAGGCCGCGCCATTCCACAGCGGGAAGAACAGTGTCGCCGACGCCGTCATATTCGAGCTCTACCAAACCGCCGCACAGGAAGCGGACCTCGCAAAGCACCCGCACGCCTTTATCACCACCAACCACACCGACTTTTCTCGGGCGAATGGCGATAAGCGGAAGCCACATGACGACCTTGCGGATGCGTTCGACGGAACCGGTAGCCGATACGCCCTCGGGGTGGATGGCCTCAACATGGTCCTGCGCGACCACTTCGGTGAGGAAATCGAGGAGCTCTTCGAGGAGACTGACTTCCAAGAAGAGCCCCGCCGACTGGACGAGATTCTCGCCGCGGAGACGGAGATGTTCGACCGTATCTGGTACCACCGATCCTTACAGCACGACTACCGTGCCGAACGGGAAGGGAACGCAAAGGAGCTTGAGCGCCACCAGGCCATCGCCGGCCCCGCCCGTGCGCGCGTCGAGGCTACCTATACCAAGTCCGGGCAGCTCGGGCCGTACACGGACTTCGAGATCGGGATGCTGAACGGGAAGATGAGCGCGCTGCGGTGGGTGCTAGGTAGCGAGTGGGACTTTCTCGACACCTGATCCGCCGTCCGTAAGCCGGTCGGCTAGCGGAACGCACCCCGCACTGACCTACTACATAAGAAATTCCGGGATTCACAGGAAGGTTGTGACTCGCAGCGATAAATGGCGGTCTTTTTGCGGCGCTATTTGTCACCTCGGCGGCGCGGTCGTTGCTCGTTGGATCGCGCGGTAGACCGTCGATCGAGCGATGCCGAATAGCTCGGCGATCTCGGTCGTGGTGTGGACCCCGCCCTGGTGGAGGCTAATAAGGGTACGCCTCTTGGGCTTTCGAGAGCTTTGGTTGTTCCCTCGGCGCCGGCCCTTGGCCTTTGCTACGTCCGAAATTCCTGCAACCGGCGGCCGCCTTTCCGAGGTCTTCCCTTTGAGGTAACATCGATGTTGCAAGGGGCAGTAGCCCTGAGAAGTGGGCCTGGCAGTCTTCCGGATGGTATGACGAGCCGGGCTTGCGTTGTTTAACCGTCGCAGTCAACGATCTCCTGAACCAGCGGGGCGGCCTTGCGGATCCAGTCTCCGCCCTTCTGGTAGCACCACGCTACGGCGTCGCTGACCCACAGAAGAGGCTCCTCGTGGGGTTTGCAGTGCATGTACTGCAAACCCTCACCACCGTGAGATTTCAGGTGCTGTGCGATGATCCGCCGGTCAGCCTGCTCCAGGGATTCGTCGCTTTCGAGCACAAGCTTAGTAGCGCCAGCAGCCAGTAGATCATCGAGCAGTCGCTCCAAGCACAAGGGCCTGGCAACCTTGTCAGGCATGTTCCTGGCGACATACACCCTAGTCTGGAGCCCGGATTGGATGGCGCCATTGAGGAACGTGTTCCTGGAGCTGTCGCTTTCGCTTTTGAAATGGACCCGGCGTTGCCCTGAACGTCGCAGGGTGGCGATCGCACGCCTTGCACCAGCAATGTCGGCGGGCGCAATCACAGACGCAGCCACGTAATAGGCCTTCGACTTCGATTCGTCCACGAAGACGTGCGCACCGGACGGGATCAGCGAATTCACTCACTGAACTCTAATCGAGGACCTGCACAACGGCTTCCAAAGCGGCAGGCATCCTGCGTCGAAGGACATCAGCAGCGAGGACATTGGCCCTTATCGTAAGACCGTGGGTCCTGGGAGGCGCCAGGCCCCTGCTATCCCCTTGTATTCCGTGGGTCATTACCCGGGTAGATCGTGTCCTTGGCCCTGATGGCACCGTTCATGCCGTGGATATTGAGCTCACCGCCACCATTCGCCGCCAAGTAATCCCGCGCAGCGTCCCATGCAGCGTCCTGCGTGAAATGACGTGAACGCTCGACGCTGTTGACCTTCACGAGCCACATCGAACCACTCGGAACCACATGTGCTGAAGCCATGACTACCCCCTGTAATCGGTACGGAAGTTCAGCCTACTTCAGCGCCGTCGACCGGGATAGCAATGAGAGCGACCATTTGCGGAGCGGCATGATCGCCGAGGCCGGGGATGTCTTCCTTGCCGCCGGTCGGGCGGGAGGGGCATCCTGTTCCGGCGTAGCTTCGGTGCCGGAACATGGGAGCGCCCCGATGCTATTGGGGGATACATCGAGGCGCCTGACAAAGCATATTAGGAGGATTTTTTCAAGTCAAACTTCCTTTGGCCGCGTCGGGAAGGGCCAGAACATTCCGATCCTGCAGGATATCTGGAGAGGGCTCTCGTCTCACGGATATTCCGGGGCGTCGTGTTCCACGACCGGGGCCGGCAGGTCATGGTTTCGCGAGGTGCCTGTAGATGGTGGGACGGGTGACACCGAATTCCTGGGCAATGTGTTGCACCGTGTGAGCCCGCTTCCCGTCTGCACCCTTTTCTTCATACATTTCCCGCGCCAGCTTTACTTGGCGCGGGCCGAGCTTGGGTTTCTGCCCGCCGGTCCGCCCCCTCGCACGCGCCGCGGCCAGACCATCACGGGTACGTTCGGACATCAGGGCATGTTCGAACTCGGCTATGGAGCCAAGGATCTGGAAGAACATCCGCCCCATCGCAGTGGACGTATCAATGCTTTGATCCAAAACCACCAAATCAACCCCGCGCTCCTGCAGAGTCTTGGAGACCTCGATGAGGTTCTCCAACGACCGACCCAGTCGGTCGAGTTTGGTCACCACGAGTTGATCCCCCGCCCGGTTAGCCGAGAGCAGGGCCTTGTCCAGTTCAGGTCGGCGGCCAAGCTTTCCCGAAGCCACATCCACGAACACCTGATCACAGCCAGCCGCGGTCAGAGCATCATGCTGAGCCTCGGGGTGCTGATCACGGGTAGAGACCCGCCCATATCCAACGCGCATCACCACAACGTATCACCAACCCTGCAAGGCATTACATAGGCGCGTACACGACAAACATTACAAATGTTGGACCGGAACTGCGCGGTCGGCTGAACACGTCCATAGATGTCTCGCGAACGTTCGTTGCCGGACGCAGCGCGTGCCTATACGCGGCCCTTCTGTGTCGCAAACGCATCAATGACGGATGCCAAGATCCGCTCATCCCAAAAGCTCCTCAACCAGGGAATACCGCTCCGGGAAGTCGCCGACACCCCAGGGGTCTCTGTGCCCACTCTCTACCGATGGGGCTTGGCAGCAGGCGGA
The DNA here is from genome assembly GCF_001750145.1 of Arthrobacter sp. U41. Lineage (NCBI taxonomy): Bacteria > Bacillati > Actinomycetota > Actinomycetes > Micrococcales > Micrococcaceae > Arthrobacter > Arthrobacter sp. U41. The sequence goes on along the minus strand of NZ_CP015733.1, from coordinate 80,743 downwards.
CCGAGGCGCCGGGCCCACGAATGTTCGGTTGAGCTTGCCGGGCTTGGCGTTAGTGGCTGTGCGACGTGTGGGTGTCGGGTGCGGGCGCCGCGGGGGCATCTGTCGGTTTGTCGAGGGTGGGGTCTTCGCTGGTCGGAGCCTCCGCGGGTGCCTGCGACGGTGCCGGCGTGGAGTCGTGGCTGTGGCCCTGGGAGTCGAGGGTGCTTGCGAGGGCGGACATGCCGAACCACGTCAGGCCGGCGACCAACACGACACCTGCGGCAAACGGGCTGACCAGGTGGCGCAGGCCGCCCTTGGCGTCCTTGGCGATGAACGCGACGTACGACATCAGCAGGCCGATCGGAGTCATCCAGGCGCTGCGCTCGGGGAACTGTTCGAAGTGCTGGATGCCGCCGCCGACCAGGCCAACGCCGAAGGAGAGCAGGAGCGAGAACGTGACGAGCGAGATGGCCCGGCCCAGCAGCGGTCGCTCATCGACGAGCACGAACTCGTTGACGATGGTGCCGAGGAGGAACACGACCGCACCGACGACGCAGATGATCGCGTATAGGCCCGGGTTCACCGGATAGTGCACGACGGCGCCGGCGATAAGGGCCGCGCCCATGAAGTAAAGCATCGCGCCGATGTAGCGCGAGTAGAGCGAGGGAGTCCGTTTCGCGAGCTCTGCCTCATAGGAGGCAATGTCTTCGCGGCTGAGGTCGTTCTGAACGGTCATGTCTGGTGAGTCCTTCGTTTTCGGGTGCGTGAGACCAGGCAGCCGTAACGCCGACACCGGAGGTTGGTGCGGCGTGGCGCTGCGCGTGCTGCTCAGCAGGGCAAAATTCAGTGGTTTGTTAGCCCGCGCGGACGAAGGTGACGGCACCCTTGGACGTCATCCAGGTCAGAGGGTGCACAGCGGTTTCATTCTTCCCGTTCAGGCCTGAGCTGAGGACCTGGCCGTTGCCGACGTAAATTCCTACGTGGCCAGGCTGCATGACCATGTCACCGGGCTGGGGGTCGGTGACCACGGTGCCGTAGTTCATGAACTGCATCGGGCCCAGGTCCCCGACGGGGATGCCAGCGGCGTTGAGGGCGTTTTCGACCAGCCGCGTGCAGTCCTGGATCATGCCGATCTGAGCGTAGGCGGAGGACACCATAATGGAGTTAATGTCACCGGCTGCGGGGGCGGGAGCCGGAGCGGGCGCAGGCGGGGTGACGGTGACTTTGGCCGAGACGGGTGCAGACGTCGTTACGAAGACCGCGGGCACCGCGGCCTTCGCGGTTTCCACAGCAGGTTTCGGGGCTTCCGCTACGGGAGCGGGCGTGGTTTCTACGTCCGGGCGCTCGAAGGAAATCTGGATGGTGGCATCGGCGGTCAGCGGGGCCTGTATCTGGCTTGCGACTTCGAGGTTGGCGGCCGGTTCAGCTTCGCGCTGGGCGGGGGCGTCGGCTGCCTGGGCGGCAGCAATACCGCTGGTCAGCACGAGACCGGAAGCTGCTGCGAAGACAGCGGCCTGGCGGCCTGCGCCGCCGGCCTTCGCGGTAACGGACGTGGTTAGTGCGGCAAGAGTGCTGGTCTGGGGGACCGCGCGGCGGCGGCCGTGAGTTTTGCGCATGGGCATGTAGGGGCCTCTCCCACTGCCTGCGAGGTTAGCTGTCGGATTCGGGTGGGAGGCACCCGGCCGCGTCAGGCGCAAAAGTGCACCAGGCACGGCTTCACCCCAAGACCTGCAAGAAGCGGGCCAATAATGGGTTCCCCGTCTCTGCCGGACGAAAAGCGAACGGATCCCGGGCAGCGGCAGAGTTAGGCAATCTGTTCGGGAGTGCCGCCTCAAGGAGAAACCGGCACGACTTAGACCGTACTTCACCCCAGCAATGTTTGTCACATTCCGGTAACGGCGCATCTGACATGTGCGGAACTGAAATCCGTCCCGAACTGCCCCTCGCTGCGTCCACGGAAGCCCCTGCCCCCCGGCAGCTGCCGGTGCCGCTGTTGAGTTCGGTGTTGAGGGCCTCAGCCGGTAGGGAAGGCCGTCTCCGCCCTCGGGGGCGTGGAATCTGCCTCTGTGCAGCTCGTCCCGGGCGGCCGTTCGCTGGTGGTTGTGGACGGTACGGCCGGCAGCGCCGCGGTTGGCGGCGGCTGTCACAGCCGCCGGCTACACGTTGGCCAGCAACTGACTGTTTAAGACATCCGGGTCCACGATGATGATGGGACTGAGCGCGCAGCTGCTGCTGCGTCGGGGGAAACTCAATGCCTCCCAGGTGCGTTGAAACAAAAGTGCTGACCGGCCGGAACGCTCCTGCCGGTACGCTGGAATAGCATCGGCCCTGCACGGAAAGGAGCAGACATCGTGACAACGGCATCCCGCGAAAGCCTCATCACGTACCTTCTCCGTGCAGGTTTCCTGGCTGCGGCGCTGGCCATCATCGCCGGGATTTTTGGCATGCACATCATGACCGGAGCCCACAGCACCGCGGCGCACGCCATGCCCGCGGCAGGTACCGGGAGCGCCCTGACGCAGCTGCATGACAGCACCGGCCACTCCGGCCACGGTGCCGCAAAACCAGCAGCCGGGGCGATGCAGGTGGCGGCCGCGGAATCGTCGTCGTCCTGTTCGTCGGCCGGCGCGTGCCCGGAGATGTCGGCCGGGGGTGCTGCCTGCGTGCTCGCGCCGGCGAACACCTTTCTGACCGCGCCGCTGCCGGGAACAGCACCGTACGCGTCGCCGGACTTTGGCGGCGCGGCCGCTGTCAGCACGAACTATTCCTATTCACCGGACAGCCCTTCCCCCGGTGACCTCTGTATCAGCCGGACGTAAACGAGCATTACTGCGCCGGGCCTGCCCTGGGCGCAACAGTCCAGCTATTTTGCACGCATCAACTGGCGCGTCCTTTTTGTGGGCGCGGCCGCCACTGCAGCAATACGGAGGCGCTCCACAGCGCCGCTGATACTTTTGAGGACCCTGATTTCCATGAAGAAGACCCTGACCATTTCCGCTGCCGCCTTTGCCGCAGTCATCGCCCTGGCCGGCTGCTCCGCCGGTACGGGTTCCGGCAGCTCGGACTCCACCAGCATGCCGGGCATGAACTACGGCGGCAGCACGGCAACGTCCACCAGCTCAGCCCCGGCAGCTGCTGCCGACTTCAACGATGCGGACACCATGTTCGCTCAGATGATGATCCCGCACCACGCCCAGGCCGTGACGATGAGTGAGACCATCCTGAAGAAGGAAGGCATCCCCGCCGAGGTGACGGATCTGGCCACGAAGATCAAGGACGCCCAGGGGCCCGAGATCGGGAAAATGACCGGCTGGCTTCAGAGCTGGGGCCAGTCCACCGCGATGCCGACGAACATGCCCTCCGGGCACAGCATGTCCGGGATGATGAGCGAGGACGACATGGTCAAGCTCGAGGCAGCGCAGGGCACCGAGGCAGCGAAACTCTTCCTGACCCAGATGATCGCCCACCATGAAGGCGCCGTAGAGATGGCCAAAACCGAGACCACTGACGGGAAGAATGCCGACGCGGTCCAGCTCAGCAAGGACATCGTTAGCGCCCAGGAAGCCGAGATCCAGGAAATGAAAGACCTGCTGGCCACCCTGTAGCCAGCACACCCAAAGGGCGCCGGCCCCTCCCCCTGGGACCGGTGCCCTCCCCAACCATTTCCCGGCCATCTTCTTGGAGTCCCCGTGCCCCTGCACTTTCTAACCCGACACCGGCCCGTGGCCGGCCTCGCCGCGGCAGCGGCCCTGATGTTCATCCTGTCCGCCTGCTCCTCCGGGTCCACGACCACCGCACCGTCCAGCGCCGCCTTCGCCCTTCCCAGCTCCCACGTCCATGGCCTGAGCGTGAACCGCGAAACCGACCAGGTGCTGCTCGCCACCCACGAAGGACTGTTCGACGTCACCAAATCCCCGGCCACCCAGATCGGGGACACTAATGACCTGATGGGCTTCACAGCCGCAGCTGGCCAGGGCGTCTTCTACGCCTCAGGGCACCCCGGCCCCGGCTCGGACCTGCCAAACCCGATGGGCCTGATCAGATCCGTGGACGGCGGAAAAACCTGGGAACAGCTCTCCCGCCAGGGCGAATCTGACTTCCATGCCCTCGCCGCCACCAAGTCCGGGATCGTCGCCTATGACGGGACGTTGCGGACCAGCCCCTACGGCAAAACGTGGGCCGATGCCCAGGTCGACTTCGTCCCCGCCGTGCTGGCCGGAACCCCCGAAGCCGACACGGTTCTCGCGACCACCCGCGACGGGCTCCAGCGCTCCACCGACGGCGGCAAAACCTGGGCCCTGGTCCCCGCGGCGCCTGTCATCCAGTTCGCGGCGTTCGCCAGCGGCACCGAAGTCATCGGTGTTGAACCCGGTGGTGCAGTCCAGTATTCAGCAGACGCGGGAAGCACCTGGATACAGACCGGTTCGATCGAGCAACAGGTCCAGGCGATAACTGCCGTCAAGGGAGCCGAAGGCAAACCATGGATCTGGGCCGCGACCACCGAAGGGCTTGTCGTCTCCACCGACGGCGGAACGATCTTCCGGGCCGCGGACGCCGTCCGATGAACACCACAGGGACGATGATCACGGCAACATAGGCGGCTCACTGATGGAGCATCAGGAAAGGATCTGGTTCGTGGACCCGGCGACGCTGCAGGACGCCGTGGTGGACCGGGCCGCGCTGGAAGCCCGGCTGGACGGCTGCAACGACCCGGACCGCGTCTGGGTGCTGTCCCTCCTGGGCAGAGGCGAGGAAGCAGTCAACGAAGCCCAGGCACTGCTTGCAGCCTCCCAGGACCCTTTCCGTGCGCTGCTCGTGCTCGGCTACGCCTACCAGCGCCTGTACAGGTGGCCGGACGCCGCCCGGGCACAGGAGAAAGCCCTCCGCACAGCACACACCAAGGTCAGGGAAGCCCAGGCACGCCATCAAATCGGACGTCGGCTCTTTGACGAGGGCCTTTACCTCGCTGCCGCTGCAGAGTTCGACTGGGCCGGGGACCTGTTCAAGGCCGCAGGCCGCTCCCGGGCCGCTCACACCTCCCACCACGCAAGGGACCGGGCCCGGAAGGTCCACCTGCACAACAGGATCTCCGACCAGAAAGATCACTGATACCCGCCAGGTCACCGCGTACGAAACGCACGACCGCAACAAGGAGCGAAAGGAGGGACGCAGCAACACAGGCCCGGACCACTGCGCAAAAATGCGCGCGGGTTCGGACAGTGATTCCCAGCCAAGTAACCCCTACCGGAAAAGAGAGCACAATGACCCACAAAACCACTCACACACTGCTCGATGCCTACCCGAAGGACCTTGGCGACATCGATCCGCACAAACTGGCCGAATGCATCGCGGCCTGTTTCGACTGCGCACAAGCCTGTACCGCTTGCGCCGACGCCTGTCTGAGCGAGGACATGGTCGCGGAACTGACCAAGTGCATCCGCACCGACCTGGACTGCGCCGACATCTGCACCACAACGGGCAACATCCTCTCCCGCCACACCGGCTACGACGCCAACATCACCCGCGCCGTCCTCCAGGCCTGCGCCACTGCCTGCAGAGCCTGCGCCGAAGAATGCGAACAGCACGAAAACATGCACGAGCACTGCCGGATCTGCGCCGAAGCGTGCCGGCGCTGCGAAACGGCATGCAACGAACTACTCGCATCCCTGGGCTGACTGGAGCCCGACCGATGAGGGCCCGCCACCGGGCGGGCCCTCAGCTTCTCCCTCAGCAAGCGTGCGTCTTCACTCAGCTCCCGACGGATTGTGCGGCCGTGAAGAGCAACAACCTCGACATGTACACTCCGCCCAGCACAACCCCTGTCAAAGGAAACATCATGAGCAATGCCAAGAAGCTGCGTAATGAACGCCAGGCCATACTGTCCGGCATCCGGGCCAGGCAAAAGGCGAAAGAACGCAGAACCAAAACCTTCCTCTACGGCGGCTTCGGCCTCGTCCTCGCCGCCATCATCACCGCAGTAGCCATCGTCCTCACCGGAGCAGTGCAGGAACGCAACGCGCTAGCCGAAGCAGCCAAACAACCAATCGAAGGTGTCAGCACCTATGACAATCTGTCCCGCAACCATGTGCAGGAAGCCGTGCAGTACCCGCAGGAGCCGGGCGTGGGAGGCGACCACTCAGCACGATGGGTAAATTGCGCGGTCTACACCGCCCCCGTCAACGAACAAGGCGCCGTCCACTCCCTCGAGCACGGTGCCGTCTGGATAACCTACACACCCGCCCTGCCGCAGGAACAAATCAACGCGCTCACCGAACTAGCCAAAGACAACCAATACGTCCTGCTCAGCCCTGATGACAACCAGACCGATCCCATCACAGCCACCGCATGGGGTCAGCAACTACCTCTCCAGAACGCGGACGACCCAAGGATCCGGGCCTTCGTCGCCAAAAATGCCAAGTCCCCGGATGCTCCGGAACCGAACGCTCCCTGCACCGGCGGGACAGACGGGTAAGTCAGCGAAGAAAGTGGCCGATAGGTCGAAAGGCACGGCGACGGCCAGCGCATGCCCAACTACAACCAGGAACCCCATCCCTGGCATCAAGCCGCTACGTCTCTCGTCCCCGCAACAGCATCCGGTCAGCGGCGCGCAGGCACACTCGACGTGGCGGTAGTATCCCCGGCTTTCCGCCCAAAACCGGGCTAAGGGATACGAGACGGAGGGACTAAGCCAAGGTCCTCGCTCCGCGATGGTTCTCCGCGCCATTTACCAATCACAGAACGCCGCCAAATAGCGCCGAAAGTCACAAAGTTGATGCCAGCCCGATTTGTAAGCGCGTTGTCACTTAAACGAACGTATAAATAACAGAGGAGAACTCCTGTGCTCGTCGGCTACATGCGCGTCTCAAAGGCCGACGGATCCCAAACAACCGACCTGCAGCGCGACGCACTCCTGACCGCCGGGATCGACACGGATTCCCTCTATGAGGACAGGGCCTCAGGCAAGAAGGAGGATCGGCCCCAGCTGGCAGCCTGCCTCAAAGCCCTGCGCCACGGTGACACCCTGGTCGTCTGGAAACTCGACCGGCTCGGCCGGGATCTGCGCCACCTCGTCAATATCGTCCACGACCTCACCGAACGCGGCATCGGACTCAAGGTCCTCACCGGGCAGGGGGCGGCCATCGACACCACGACCGCCTCCGGGAAGCTGGTCTTCGGGATCTTCGCCGCCCTCGCCGAATTCGAACGCGAACTGATCTCCGAACGCACCCTCGCCGGCCTCGCCTCCGCCCGCGCCAGAGGCCGGAACGGGGGACGTCCCTACAAGATGACCCCAGCGAAACTCCGTCTCGCTAAGGCTTCCATGGGCCAGCCTGGAACCAAAGTCAGTGACCTTTGCACCGAACTCGGAATCACCCGGCAGACCCTCTATCGGCACGTGTCACCCACCGGAGAACTGCGCCCTGACGGGGCAAAGGTCCTCTCAAGAGGCTAGACATGCGGAACCAAATTTTTGGAATGGAGGTTTTCGAGCGGGTCCGCCGGCGGATGGCCGGGCCCGTCACTCCCATGCTCGGTGCCCGGCATGCTACCCCGGTTTCGACTGCTGCTGGCCACCGCCAGCACTGGACTGATCGGGGCCAGAGGCGGGTAAAGCAGCCAATGGAGCAGGTATTTGGATCCCCGCAGGCGGCTCGTCAAATCTGCTGCTTCGAGCAGGGCACGTAGTGTCAGCCGGCCGCTAAACTGTTCCGCCGATGGGCAGCGAGTTCATGTGTCTGGTCAGCCGGTCCGGTCTGAATCGGACGGGTGCTCCGCTGTCAGCGAGCCGGAGTGGGCGCGTGCGGTGGGGTCTCTTCGGACCTTGATCAGGCTTGCTATTGTGGTCACTGTCAGGACGGCTGCGATGACGATGAGGCTGGTGTTGGTGCTGATCTCGGGCACTCGGCCTTCGATGCCGTGCCCCCAGTGCAGGACCAGTTTCACGCCGATGAATGCCAGGATGAGCGCCAGACCTGTGGAGAGGTAGACCAGGCGGTCCAGAAGCCCCTTGACGAGGAAGAACAGGGCCCGCAGCCCTAGCAGGGCGAAGGCGTTGGCGGTGAAGACAATATAGGGTTCGGCGGTGATGCCGAAAATGGCCGGGATTGAGTCGAGTGCGAACAGCAGGTCGGTGCTGCCAATTGCGAGCAGCACAATGAACAGGGGCGTCACTGCCCGGCGTCCGGCGCTGCGCGTGAACATCCGGCCGCCCTCGTAGTCCTTTGTGACGGTCAGCGCGCGGCGGGCTACCCGGACCAGCACGTTGTCATGGACATCCGGGTCGGCGTTGCGGTGCCGGTAAAGCTGCACAGCCGTCACAATCAGGATCAGGCCGAAGATCAGGAACATGAAGGAAAACAGCTGGAGCAGTGCTGCACCCAGTGCGATGAAGACCGCCCGCAGACCAGGGCCAGTGCTATGCCGAAAATCAGGACTTTCTGCTGGTACTTCTCTGGGACGGCGAAGGTCGACATGATGATCACGAAGACGAAGAGGTTATCGATGGACAGGCTTTTCTCGACGATATAACCGGCGAAGTATTCCGCGCCGTAGTCCCAGCCCACCTGCATTGCGAAGACCAGTCCGAAGGCAATGGCCACGGCAATATAGAGAATCGATGAAATTGCGGCCTCGCGGAACTTCACGACGTGCGGCCGTGCGGCAGCCAGTCCAAGATCCAGGGCGAGCAGCCCGAGAATAAGTCCGATGGTGATAGTCCAGCGAAGTACACTGACTTCGAGCATTGGTGGCCTTTCTTGTCATCAACTGAAACTGGCTGATTGCTTTCCCTGCGCTCCCGGCCGCCGACCGGGCGCCTGCGGGTCCGATGGACTATTGTCCTTGAAATGGCAACCAAGGATTTTGACTCAGGGACACCCGCCGGGGCCGCCGCCGAGACGCAGTGGACGTTCCTCACCAACCATGCCCACGTCCTGCTCACTATCGCCCGCGATCCGCAGATCCGGATGCGCGACGTCGCCACCCGGGTGGGCGTTACGGAGCGTGCTGCGCAAAAGATAACTGCTGACCTTGTGGAGGCCGGCTATATCACCAGAACCCGTGCCGGACGGCGCAATAGCTACACCGTCGCCACCGGTCGTCCTTTCCGCCATCCCGTCGATGCCGGCCACGAACTGGACGAACTCCTCGCGGTCCTCGTCCCGGAATCCACCTCCCAACCCTAGACACATGAACTACAGTTCGCTAATCTGAGTTCAGTAGTTGAATCATACGCTACCTGCATCAGGTGGCGGGATGGCCGGCCGGAGTGTCTTCGGCACGGCTGAGCTGAGTCGGTCTGGAAGGAGCTCGCTCTTGAATAATCGAGAGGCACATGTCAGACCGCCACCTCCAGCCGGTGTTCCCGCCACCACTGCGGATTCCGCAGGGCCGGTGCATCTCCTCGTCGTCGTGGCCGAGTCCGACGCCGCAGACATTCTGACCGCGGCGGCCGCACAGGCGCGCAGCGCCGGTGCCCGCCTGCTGATCGCTCTCGCCCGGCCCCGTTTGGGCTTCACGACCGACGCCGCCCTGGTCCGGTCCGTCACCGCACGCAGGCAACAGGAGATGCTCCGATTGGAGCGCCTCGGGCCCAGGCCTTGGACCACACCGGAGTCACATTTGAAACTGTCTTGATGACCTACCGGGGCGGCGGCTCTGCATTCGGGCGGACCCGTCGCATTGCCTCAGCAGTGAATCGCCTGGCCCTCGGCCGCGGGGCCATCGCCTGTCGGCAGCCGGCGTTGTTGCGACCTCCAACAGCATGGAGAACCATCAGTGAGCCATGAAAAGTCGGTTGATGGACTGAATCCGGCACCGGGCAACAGCATCGTGGTAGGGCACGATGGATCTGACGGTGCAGATTATGCATTGGCCACGGCTCTTGGGCTCGCGGACGAGCTGCAGGTCGCTGTCGTCATCGTCATCGTGCGGGCCTGGTCTCTCTCCACTGCCCCGCGGCCGCCCGATTGGGAGTTCGGGTACGTGTCGTCGTTTGATGAGTACGCCGCGGCCGTAGATGAGGGGCTCGTGGAGGATGTACGCATGATCGTCGACAAACACCCCATGGTCCCCATTAGCTACAGAGCCGTTCACTCCAGCGCAGCCAAGAGCCTCATTGAAATCTCACGAAACGCCCGCATGCTGGTTGTCGGATCGCGCGGTCGCGGCGGTCTCGCCGGGATGCTGCTCGGCTCCGTAGGTGACCAGTGCGTCCGGCATGCGGCCTGCCCCGTCCTGGTGGTGCGTCCCCGGAGCTGAAGCCACGGCACTCGGGCATCCATTGACTCCTTTGCATCGGTCCGGAGCGAGCGCCGCCCGATCAGGGTCTAGAATTTCTCCGGGCGCAAAACGTCGACGTCACTCACGAACAGAATCATGGCGTAGTCCTCGTAATAGTGCTCCTGAAGGTAGGCGGAAATTGCGCTGGCCGTCTCTTCGTCGCACACCACCTCAATGCGGATGTTGCTGTTCGCCTCCCAGCCGGCACTGCGGACGCCCCGGTGGCCTTTGCCGCGGGCGTCGGTGATGGTGTATCCGTGAGCATTGAGCCGGTCGATCTCACGGGTGAGAGTGGCCTCAAGTGCTGCTTCGGTGACGACGGTCAATAGCTTGCGTGTATGCCTTTGCATCGGTCTCATCCTTTCGCGAAAGTATGTGCCCACACGGCCAGTGCATGGTAGATCGGGATACCAAACAGTACATTGAACGGGAATGTGATCCCCAGCGAGGCTGCCAGCGACAGGGTGGGATTGGCCTCGGGTACGGAGATGCGCATGGCCGCCGGAACCGCGATGTACGAAGCACTCGCCGCCAGTGTCGCAAGAACGGCCGTACCGCCTATGGAGAGGCCCAGGACCCACCCTAGCCCGGTCCCCACCAGGGCGGAAAAGAGCGGCATGCCAATTCCAAAGGCCATCAGGAATGGCCCGTACCGGCGCAGGCTTCCTACCTGTGTCGCGGTGATCAGCCCCATCTCCAGAAGAAAAAGGGCCAGGATCCCCTTGAAGAGATCGAAGAACAGCGGCTCGATCGACGACAGCCCGTCCGGCCCGGCTGCCCAGCCGATGAGCAGCCCGCCCAGTAGCAGCACAATGCTTTTGCCCAGGAAAACCTCGTGGGCGACCGACCTCCACCGGGTTTCGCGTGAGAGGCCCCGCGCGAGGACAATTCCCACAATGATGGCCGGCACTTCCAACAACACCAGAAGCAGGGGCATGTGCTCTTCGAACGCGATCTGGCGGCTGCCGAGATAGGCGACCACCACGGCATAGGTGCCTACGCTCACCGAGCCGTAGTGGGCGGCGAGGGAAGCCGCATCCGCGCGTTTGAAGCGGCCCAGGTAGCGCAGCACGGGGAAGGCAGCCAGTGAAAGGAAAAAGCCCAGCGCCACCACGGCCAGCATTTGCGGCAGCAGGCTGCCGAAAGGCTGCCTGGCCAGTTCGATACCGCCCTTGAGGCCGATGGCCAGCAACAGGACGATGCTGACGAACTCGTAGATCGCAGCCGGTAGCCGCAACTCCGAACGCAGCAGGCCCGCCGTGGCGCCAAGCAGGAAGAAAAGGATGATGGGATCGATCATGCGGTGACTCTCTTGTTCGTTTCCAGCTGTTGTGAAACCGGAGCGCGGTCAACGGCCCGTACCTAGCATCGTTTGGCTGTAATCCGTTCGACGCCACCGGTATGCCGACAGTGCCATTAATACACGCTATATGATTCATGAGACAAACTTCATGTATTCTGGTACGTAACATCTGCGGTTGCGGGACGGCCACAGGGACTTTTCCACCTCATCGCGTGCACATGACAGGTGTGCTGTGAAAACGTCGGCATGGGGTGAGGAGAATTGCAGGAGCAGCAGCCGTCACCGGATGTGCCACTCATCCCGCAAACCTGCGGTTCCCAGTCGTTCCCCCTGGAGTGAAAGGTCAGTTGTGATCAGCACTGAGTCCGGCAATTCAACCCCGCCTTCCGTCTATTCCGGTGAACGGATTTCTCTGCTTACCCAGCATGGCAAGGAGCGGGTGATCGTCCCGGTGCTCGAGCGTGCGCTCGGCTGCCGGCTCGAACACGTCACGGGCTACGACACGGATCTGCTCGGTACTTTCACCCGCGAGGTCCCCCGCGCCGGCTCACAGCTCGAGGCTGCGCGCAAGAAGGCGCAGGTGGGCATGGAATTGTCGGGTTTGCCGCTGGGTATCGCCAACGAGGGCTCGTTTGGCCCGGATCCGGCCATGGGGATGTTCCCCTGGAACATCGAACTCATGATCTGGATCGACAGTGAGCGCGAACTGGAGGTCGTTGGAACAGCCGAAGGCAAGACGAACTTCTTCCACCTGCTGACCGCGGACTGGGCGGAGGCCCAAACGTTCGCCCGCGAATCGAAGTTCCCCGAACACCACCTGGTCGTTCGCCCGGACGGCGAGCACGACCCCCGCATGCATAAAGGAATCGCCGCCTGGCCCGAGCTGGAGCTCGCCTTTTCGAGGGCGCTGGCCCGATCGGCCAACGGCAAGGTTTTTCTCGAGACCGATATGCGCGCCCATGCCAATCCGACGCGCATGGAAACCATCCGTCTCGCGGCCGAAAACCTCGCACAGAAACTTCGCTCCAGATGTCCGTCCTGCGACACCCCGGGATTCTGGAAAGTGGAGCGAGTGGCAGGACTCCCGTGCACGGGCTGCGGCGAGCCAACGAGCGAGACCCGCGCCGAGATTCATGGATGCCTCACCTGCGGGCACCGCTCTACCCGCGACGTAACTGACCCACCACGCGCCGACCCGCGTTTTTGCAACGGCTGCAACCCCTAACACTGCCCATGACCTCGACGCGTCCCATTGCCCAACGCGTTCAGAGCGATACGTAGCTTCAAATCAACACCGGAGGAAAGATATGCAACCATCACATTTAGTGGACCTCAAGCCCCGCAGCCGGGTGGTTACCGACGGCATTCATGCGGCCCCCGCGCGTGGCATGCTCCGCGCTGTGGGTATGGGGGACGATGACTTCGCCAAACCCCAGATCGGCGTGGCAAGCTCCTGGAACGAAATCACTCCCTGCAACCTCTCCCTGAACCGTCTCGCCCAGAGCGCCAAGGAAGGTGTCTTCTCCGCCGGCGGGTTCCCGATGCAGTTCGGCACCATCTCCGTCTCGGACGGCATCTCCATGGGCCATGACGGCATGCACTTCTCCCTGGTCTCCCGCGAAGTCATTGCCGACTCCGTGGAAACCGTGATGCAGGCCGAGCGCATCGACGGCTCGGTCCTCCTGGCCGGCTGTGATAAGTCCCTGCCGGGCATGCTCATGGCAGCCGCCCGCCTGGACCTGGCCAGCGTGTTCGTCTATGCCGGTTCCATCATGCCGGGCTGGGTCAAGCTGGAGGACGGCTCAGAAAAGGAAGTCACCCTCATCGACGCCTTCGAGGCCGTGGGCGCCTGCGCCGCGGGCAAGATGAGCAGGGGTGACCTTGACCGCATCGAGCGCGCCATCTGCCCCGGCGAAGGCGCGTGCGGCGGCATGTACACCGCGAACACCATGGCCTGCGTCGGCGAGGCCCTGGGCATGTCCCTCCCCGGCTCCGCCGCCCCGCCCTCGGCAGACCGCCGTCGTGATCAGTTTGCGCGCAAGTCCGGCGAAGCCGTGGTCAACCTGCTGCGCCTCGGCATCACCGCCCGCGACATCATGACCAAGAAGGCGTTCGAGAACGCCATTGCTGTCACCATGGCCTTCGGCGGTTCCACGAACGCGGTCCTGCACCTGCTGGCCATCGCCCGCGAAGCTGAGGTTGAGCTGACGCTTGAGGACTTCAACCGCATCGGCGACAGGATCCCGCACCTGGGCGACCTGAAGCCGTTCGGCCGCTACGTCATGACCGACGTCGACAAGATCGGCGGCGTGCCGGTCATCATGCGCGCACTGCTCGATGCCGGCCTGTTGCACGGCGACTGCCTCACGGTCACCGGCAAGACCGTTGCCGAAAACCTCGCCGCGATCAACCCGCCGGACCTGGACGGCAAGATCCTCCGTGCCATGGACAACCCCATCCACAAAACCGGCGGCATCACCATCCTGCACGGCTCCATGGCGCCCGAAGGTGCTGTGGTCAAGAGCGCAGGCTTCGACGCCGACGTCTTCGAAGGCACCGCCCGCGTCTTCGAGCGCGAACAGGGCGCACTCGACGCGCTGGACAACGGCGCCATCCACAAGGGCGACGTGGTGGTCATCCGCTACGAAGGCCCCAAGGGCGGCCCCGGCATGCGCGAAATGCTCGCCATCACCGGCGCCATCAAGGGCGCAGGCCTCGGCAAGGACGTCCTTCTTCTCACGGACGGGCGCTTCTCGGGTGGCACCACGGGCCTGTGCATCGGCCACGTCGCCCCTGAAGCTGTCGACGGCGGACCCATCGCCTTCGTCAAGGACGGGGACCGCATCCGTGTGGACATCGCAGCACGGACCTTCGACCTGCTGGTGGACGAAGCTGAGCTCGAGTCCCGCAAGATCGGCTGGGAGCCACTGCCGGCCAAGTTCACCAAGGGCGTGCTCGCAAAGTACGCCAAACTCGTGCACAGCGCCTCCACCGGCGCATACTGCGGGTAAAGCACTAGCACCCATTTACAGATCCACGGACGGTGACTACGTTGAGAATCACCCCAGCTGGAGACGCGTGCAGAGGACTTCCGAAATTCCGTGCAGACCACTTCGGAAAATGACACATCGCAAGGGCGGTTTCCCACGGAACGGCGCCGGTGTGCAGCAGTGCGCGGCAGGCACCACCATTCTCGAATCAACCTGTTCTTGAAATCCTTCCTTTGTAAGAACGCCCCCGCTAGTGCATCTAATAAGCCTGCGTGTCTTCAAAAGGCATTGGCGAAGGGCTCACTGCCACCCTTGTCTGGAGCGGGCAGGTAGCGGATTATGTGTGGGTGGCGGTGTTCTACCTCGCTGGGGAGGGTCCTTCTAGCCTTCATCGGGGCTCCGCCAAGGGGCTGACTCCTGGTCTCAGGAATTTCAGGAGTCAGCCCCGCCTCTCGGTGCGCCGACTAATCGGTTCAGCGTAAGAGCGGCAGACAAGCGCGCCGCTGATCTCGCAGCGCGCACTGCACCCAGCAGGGCACGACCTGGGCGTGTGGGCCACTTCCGCTCTGCTACAGAAGCTACCGCACAATGCCCAGCACTACCCGTCGGCTTCAGGGGTTGGTCAATGATGACTTCCGCTCCTCAAGATTGGGTATGAATTGTCCAAGGATGCACACAATTTCTGAGCTTCTTGAGTGGGCATCCACGAGGAGCACCACCAAACTCAAGAACAAAAGTGCCAGCCCCGCGAGTGGTCACTGCCCGAGGCGCGCCATGGAATAGGGTCTTGACCTGGGGGAATCGAAAAATCACGCGGCAAGGACCCCATGCGCAGTATCGAAATCACTGATAAAGGCACTCTTGAACTGGCCGACGGAATCTTGCGGCTGTCCTGGCGAGAGGGCCAAACCATTGGGGTTGAGGATGCTCAATGTGCAGTCGCCGCCATAGACGCGCTCGGCCAGGGAACCAGCTTGCCGATGCTCATACTCCTAAGAGGGGTGAATTTCACCCGGGCAGCCCGAAAAGTCTTTCCGTCACAGGGAAGCGTTTCGCGGATTGCGCTGTTAGGTTCCTCTCCCGTGGACTACACCATTGCGCTCTTCGTTCTCCGTGTAAGTCCGCTGCCCTGCCCGGTCAGCTACTTCACCTCGTCGAGGAAAGCCATGAATTGGCTTCGCCGGGACGCCGGCCCCACACCGGAAGGAAAGTCCTGACGGCCCATCCGAGCGGCAGCAACTTCCGCTCTTCCTTGGGCGCGTCGGCTATGGAGAACGCCCGCCGAATGGGGGAAACGGCGGGCCTTCACAGCAAAGGTTATAGAGCGGAGACAAGAACAACGAATGGACAATCTGGTGCTCCCGATTTGCGCCTGTTTGCCTGGGACACGTGAACCCTGACGTTAGTCTCTGATCCGACGTGACCCGAGTCGAACTAGGAAACACGTCGCCTGCAATGAGCAATGGGCGGGTGTGCGCCACAGAGAAAGGAGGGCACCAAACAGCGATCGAATCCACGCACCAGGCTAGATTCCCAATTCAACCGTCCTCGAAATCCCTCGTTATTGAGAGTTCGGAAAACATTCCGCCTTCTCCGCTCGTGCAGACGACTTCGAACGCTCCGGGCAACGGCTTAGAAGACTGACAGTGGCTCGGGCAGGCCACCCACAGGAATGGGGGGACACCCCACCCGTCACTAGTGAACCGAGTTTCCATGGGCGTCCAGAGGCATTGCCTCCGCACCATAGAGCAGAGCGCGATAGCCGGCGGCGTCATCTTGGAGGTTGGCTGGCCAGACGCCAGGGTTGTTGCTGTACGTGATGTAGCTGGACGTGTAGATGATTTCTACGTGCACCATCACGTCTCCCACCTTGCGCCAATTAGTGCTGTCGTCTACCAATGCCTGCACTTGGAACGAGGCGGGCTCGGCTTGATTGAACACCGGCAAGCTGTCTACTGCGAAGTGGGCATGCTTAGTCACGACTTGTCGGGCGGGTATTGCATAGGCGTGTGCCATGTCCTCCATGTCTTCTGACGTCGGGTCTATGGTCTTCCTGAATGAGTGGCACTCCAGCACAATCCTTTTACCCTTGTCGTCTGTTGTTACCAGCCGCAGCGCAGTGATCACACGCGGGCGCGCACCGGAGTTGAACAGGATCACGGGCAGCCTGAGTACCAACCTCGACTTGTTCCAGTACCCACTGAAGGTGACCACGGGAAAGAGCTTCAGCCGGCCCTCGGAATTTGTCAAATCAAATGAGACGTAGTGGTTGTTGTAAATGCACCGAGGGCGCGGCTCTTTTTGCCGGGTCGTTGATCGCCGCCTTCAGCGGCAGCGGAGGTGCGGCAGGACGGCGGACAAACCGCTCGGGATGCGCGCCGTACGCCCGGTCCAGGGTGTGCTGGCGTTGTTCACGCACGTCCTCGGCTGTGCCGTAGTGCACGCTGGCCGGGGTGTGATAGCCGATCCCGGAATGCCTGTGCTCGTGGTTGTAGTAGGCGGTGAATCCTTCCATCCAGGTCCTGGCCTCGTTCACGGAGTCGAACCGTTCCGGGTAGTCAGAGGTGTATTTCATGGTCTTGAATTGGGCCTCGCTGAACGGATTGTCATTCGATGTATGGGCTCGGGAATGCGACCTGGTGATATCCATGTCCACCAGCATCGAGGCAAGGGCTTTGGACGTCATCGCCGCCCCACCATCGGCGTGCAGGTACCCCGGAGGGTTACCACCGGTCTCGGCGACAATCTCCTGCACGAGGTCCGCGGCCAGCTGGCCGTCCTCGATACGCTCGATGCGCCAGCCCACCACGTAACGGGAAAAAATATCCAGCACCACGTAGGCGTGATACCAGATTCCCTTCGCCGGGCCACGCATCTTCGTTATATCCCAGGACCACACTTCGCACGGTTTTGTGGCCATGAGCTCCGGAATCACCTTGGTCGGATGAGTGGCTTGCCGTCGGCGTTCCCCGCCCATCTTCGCGTCCGCCAGCACGCGATACATGGTGCGCTGCGAACACCAGTACCGCCCCTCGTCCAGCTCACGGACATAGACCTGGGTCGGTGAAAGGTTCGCGTAGTCTTGGCGGTTGAGCACCGACAGGATCTCGGCACGCTCGGCCGGCGAGAGCTCCGCCGGGTGCTGGGCCTTGGGCCAGGGCCCGTGCATCCGGGGCTTGGGCGCGGCCTGCCGGTGATGGGTGGCCCGGGAGCGGCCCACCAGCCTGCAGGCCCTCACCACCCCGAGGTGCCCGGTCAGTTCCGTTGCGGTTGCTGATTGCCACGACTGGTGTGCGGTGCTGGTGATTGCGCGTTCTTCGATGAGAGAGCTTCCAAGAACGCGACTCCTTTTCCCAAGGTATCCAGGGCGGCATCCGAGGAAGCCAACTTCCCGCGGGTCCGCTCGTGTGCGGCCCGCTCCGCGACCAGGTCCTTGGTCAGCTGGGCGATCTGGGCCTGCTCGTCCGTGTTCTTCGGCCGGCCCCGGCGTGCCGCCGGCTTCGCGAGCCTGCCCGCATCGAACGCGGCCCGCCATTCCTGGATATGGGAATCGTAGAGCCGTTCGCGGCGTAGCACTGCGCCCTTGGAACCGTTCGGTGCCGCATCGTATTCCTGGACGATCGCGCGTTTGAACTCGGCGGTAAAGGTCCTGCGTGCCGACCGGTTGGAACGCGGGCCCTGCTCCGCTGATCCTTGGTCCTGGCTGGCTATTTCTTCCGGTACGGGCTGTCCAGTCCCTGCTGGTGTGGATGTATTCATGGTGAAGTTTCCCTCCTGCCTCCAGCCTCTATTCTCGTTCAAGAAGCGGTCTCTAACGAGTCTGGCCGATAGGGCCTTCCGGGCCTGAAGCCAGTAGAACGAGCCAATGGTGAAGAGAAGGGCAAGGCAGGATATGAATACTGGGGAGGTCATATAGAGACAGTCTCACGAACCAAGAGGCCACCCGGAGTTATTAGCCACTGGCTACGGAGCGGTGGAGACAGGCCATGAAGCATGAAGGAAGCCCTACTGCTTGTTTCCCGCGGGCCTTTTGACAACGATGAGGGCATGGGGTTTATGGATGGTGCTGCAAACGATCTGAAGTTTCGCTTGGAGAGAGTGGGAGTACCACCCGCAATCGCCTTTTCGATAGGTCAGGTCGCCTACATCGGGCGAAAGAACCGCCCTCAATGGGTACCGGAACCTGTCATCGGGAAAAGCGAGGTCACCTGGCTAGTGACCCAATTCGAACCCGACCTTCGACGAGTGACTGACGCGGAGGCCAAATCTGCTTATGTGTTCCTTCTCTGCACGAAAATTTTTGGCCCAGACGAAGGAAACCTTATTTTCCAAGCCGGCTACGCTGGCTCTTCCCCAGACGAGCAAGACCCTAACAGGCTTATCGACGGCGCCTTGCGCTATTTCGACGAAATAGATCTCGCATTCCTTGGAGATCGACTGATGGTGCCAGCCGTCATGTTCCGCGGCAACGGTGACGACCAACAGCAGTGGCTCGGACTCGTCATGTCGAAGGACGGCATGTTCGGCTTCTTCGAAGAAAGCGATTGCTTAGTAGACGATGTGGATGATGGCGAGCCCGTCATATATCGCCTGAGTGATCTCCGAGCCTGCAAAGTAAGCGTTCCCGAGAGCATCTACGTCCCTCCAGGTCTGAAGCACGTTCTCCGATCCCCTTCACCCGTGAATTCAATGCGAAGTTGATATTTGGAGATGATGTCTCCGTGATGCATCTCGCGGTGCTTTTTTCTCAGATCGATGAAGAGATGCGGGAAGAGGTCGCACGACACATCCAGCAGTTGTTAGGACTTTTTGACAAGGCATTGAGCCTGCAAGAGTCCCACTGACTAACGCTCAACTCTAGGTGGCCAGCGTTGTGCAGACGACTCCTGACATCCGTGCAGACGACTTCTGAAAATGACACTATCCCGGAGTCGGCTGGAATCAGCAGATGTCACTTAAGCCGTTATTTATTCTAAGTAATGCAAAGGTGGACCACAACTTGTTTTGTGACAGGATGTCGAGGGATGTCGGAAGCCCCGCAAAGGTACCGGACTCCCGGGCATGGGTGAAAACTTTACGGATATGAACGACCCCTTTGGAATCTTGCAGTGAAGGATGTTCACGCGAGTTACAGTTTTCTGGCCGCTACCGTTCGGACCGGCCAGGACCTCTCTCCCCCCGACGCTTCTGCGTAGCCAGCGGTTGAAAATGGGTGCTGACGCGGAAGACGTTGTTTGCCGGTAGCGGGGCGGCCCGGGTGTCCGGCCGTCGTTCCCTATCCCTATTGTCTGGGACGAGACCTATGCCCGACTTTGCAAATGGAGCCTCAGTAGCGCCGGCCCAATCGCGGCGACGGCCGTTTCTGGCACCAGTCGCATTCTTCTTTTGGAGTCTCGTGGATGCGGCATCGTAAGGGCGTAGGAGAAGTGGTGGCCGCAGGGATTTTGATGACCGGAACCGGCGGCGGTACGGCGGCGGGGCTGCCTAGGACTGACCACTTCTCCGGACGGATGCACGCAATGAAAAATTGGCCCATTGTGCTGTCGCAGGATGGACAGACGAAGGCGCTGTAGAGCCGGCCGCTCGCCAGGGTATGCCGCTTTTTGATAACTGCTTTCGGGACATCGGGCTTTGCAGCCCGGATCCAGCCATCGACCGCGCGATGAACCTCTGGGTGGTTCTCTAGCCGCTTCTGATCGACCTCGGACTTCACTTGCAGCCTGGGCATCCCGCCGCCCCAAGACCACGTGCGCGCGTCCCAGACCAGCATCGGTTCTTCACACTCCCAACAGCAGGTGAGGCTGCCCCAGACATGAACATCTAAGCGGGTGCGCACCGTATGGTGGCCGAATGCCGATTCGGGGGAAGCGGAGAGATCATTCATCGCCTCAATTTGCTGCTTGATTGTTTCCTGCTTCATGCGCTCGGCCTCTGCAGCAACGGCCGCCGCCTCTTCAGCCGCCCTCTGAGCCTCCGCTTGGGCATGCGGGGTCCCGTGTATCCAGGAGTGACCCTTCCGGAGTAGGGCCTCAACGAAGGCACCGACACTGTCTCCGGTCAGGAGGAAATTTTGGTCTGCGGGCAGGGCGAGCAGTTCGGCGGGGTCATCCGGAACTTCGGATGTCTTGCCAAAGCCCGTCACTACTACTGGGACCTTGGTCTCGTGATACTCGAGCTGTCGTGGGATGAGCCAGACCGGAAACGCTCCGCTGTCAAAGTAGCGCTGGGACCGTGCGAAGTAGTTCTCCGGCGTCTGGGATGACAACTGCACCTCGAACGCGACCCGCTTGGTGAAGTCATCGGACTCGGCCAAGACGTCGATGATCCATTCCCGGGACGGGTGAGGGTGCTCGACGATCGCGTGCCAATCAGGTACCCGATCAATGCAGAGCCTCAAAGCCTCTTTCATGGCCAGATGTTGAGGCGATTCCCCGCCATGGTCAACCTTGCAGCCGTCCCTCCTGTGATGCGCGAAATAGCGGGTGAAGGGTCCGCGGGTCTTGGCGACGGCACGCACGTTACAAACCGGCATGACCATCCGTTTGCGGTCCTCTGACCTCTGAAGCTCCACCCACGCTTCAGAGGTAAACGTTGCAGCTTCGACCCGGTTCCCATCGAGCATTGCAGTGAGCAGCATGGTCCCCCAACCTCAGCGGCCAGCAGCTCCGGCCTTCCAGAGGATTTCACCACACGGCGGCCAATCTGCAGGGTAACAGACAGCTTCTTCTTGAACGCGCCCGCGAAATGGCCGGCAAGACTCATCACCCCAAGGGGGCGAACCCGCTGCCCAGGTTGCCCGGATGCTCCCGGCCTGACGACTTAGAGGCTCACGGCCGCCGCTCCCCTACCTCGGGCGAATCGATGCGGCCCTGAGCCCTCTGCTCAGTCGGCCGCAGCTCAGCCACGGGATAGTCAGGCCGGACGGCCGCTAGTGGGCCTCGTCGTACGCTTTCTTGATGTCCTGGCTAATGCGGCCACGGGCGCTGGGGCTGTACCCGTTCACCTCGGCCCATTCCCGGATCTGCTGCGTCTGTTCCCGGCTGGACGTCGTGCCCCTGCCTTTCTGGCCGGCTGAGGAGCCGCGAACACGCCGGCCGTGGGCAATGTAGGGCTCCAGCGCCTTGCGCAGCCCGGCTGCGTTCTCTTCGGTCAGGTCGATTTCGTACTCGATACCATCGAGGGCAAAACCGACGGATTCCTGGGCTTCCTCGCCTGAAATGTCATCGATCAGCTGAACATGAACTTTGCGGGCCAATGGGGTTCCTTTGTTCGGATTAGCGGTGCTGCTCCCCCATGCCAACGCCTGTCTTCGAGCTCAACACTATTTCACTAGCGGATCATCGTCGTTCGTCCCCGCCGGACACTTCAAAACTCATCTCTCCAGGGATTTTCCGTAGAAATCTCTCCGTAGGTTCCGTAGTCGAGTTCTGCCGCTGCGCATGAGCGCGGAACGGAACGCTTGGGGCTGGTCCAGACGCTCTCGTCAACTAACGCATAATGGGTCGTTTTTGACCTGTGCTCTAACGACGGCCGTGCAGTCGGTCGACTAAGGATCGGTTGTAGGAGGGGCGGTGAAGGAAACTCCTTTGGCGCTAGGCTTCGGTCCATGATTGTTTGGCTCAACGGCACCCACGGGGCGGGAAAAACGACGACGAGCGCGCTCGTGCAGCAATTGCTGCCCGACGCGCGTATCTTCGACGCTGAGAAGGTCGGCGAAGTGCTGATGGATATCAAACCGGGGCTTCCCCCTACGGATAACTTCCAACACTGGGAACCTTGGCGGACGCTCGTTGTCGAAACCGCACGGCGAGTGCTCGAGTACACCGGCGGCACACTCGTGATGCCGATGACTGTTCTGGTTGAGAGCTACTGGCGGGAGATCAGCGATGGACTGACCGAGCACGGCATACCGATACAGCATTTTGTTCTCCACGCCGACCAGACCACGCTCCGCGACCGCATACAGAACGACAAGGACCTCGGCCCTTCGACGTTCCGCTTCGCATATCTGGAACCGTACGCCGAAGCAGCTCGTTCCTGGCTGCACAATGAAGCCGAGGTCATCGACACCACGCACATCACGGCGGACCAAGCCGCGCAGCGGATCGCAAATTCGGTGCTCAGCCCTGCCTTGCCGCTTAGAGCGATGGACTAGCGCCGATCTCCTGGCCATTGGCCCGCTGAAAGGTCCGTTATGGGACCCGGAACCGCCAAACCTATCCTGCGAACTAATCGCCATCGACGGCCAACCGTCACATCGAAAGGAGCGCTACGTACCCCCGAGTAGGGTCTAGTCAGGAATCCCTCGGTGACAAGACAGCATCAGGATTGGGAGATGAATGAGCGCTTTGAACCTTTTCAAAGACGTCAGGGTGGGTAACCCCTGGAGCATGAATGGAGGGGACGAAACTTGGGTCAGCGAGCTCGACGAGAATCTTGTGCGGACTCTCTTAGAGGGCAGGACCGGGGACCTCAGCGACGTCGCAGGGGCCATGGCACTTCTCACGCTTTCCGATAGCGAGCTCCGCGGGTTCGGAACCGACGGGACCAACAAGCTCAGTGAGCCTCAAATCACGCTCGTCCTTCGTTCCCTTCGGGCGGTCTGCAGTCGTATAGGCATTAATTTGGAGATCCCATTTCGAGATTTCTCCGGCTTTCGTTCTTATTGGATGCGGCGGGGTGCGTCCGGGTCCGGAGGATGGCAGGCGCGACGAGATCTTGTCCATGAACTTTTCGGTGAGGTCTTTCGGAAGCTCGAGACTATGGAGATGCAGCCCCGGGGCCCACGTCTGGAAGAGTCCTCGCTTGCTGGGCTGACGGACCCTGGAGTTATTCAAGAGCATCTTGATCGTCTTCAACGAGCGGTCAATGACGACCTCGCCTTGGCTATCGGCAGCGCAAAGGAACTCATCGAGAGCACAGCCAAAACGGTGCTCATTGAGCGAGGAACGGCCGTAGACGAACGGACAGATTTGCCGGTGCTCGTTAAGGAAGCACAACAGGCGCTTGGCCTCCATCCGTCATCCGCGACCTTGGGGCCAGACGGAACTGAGGCTGTCAGAAAGATTCTCGGAGGTGTTTCGAGTATCGCCATCGGTGTGGCAGAACTGCGCAACCGCGGATATGGGACCGGACACGGCGGCGCGGGAGCACGCGCTGGGCTCAGCAAACGCCATGCTCATCTGGCGGTTAATGCAGCGATCACCTGGTGCCAGCTCATGCTCGATACGCTCACCGATCCGGCCGCTCCATGGCGGCAAACTTGAGCAACAGCTAGTCAAAACCCGTAATTGTTCGGTTTCGAACCGTGCTGAATGCGATAACGGTCGATATCTTTAGTCCCGCTCGTTCAACGCTGTGATGGCGGGGCCAATGCGGTGTGGACACTGTCCGCGACGGGACGGACCGTGTGCTGCTAGGACTCGGGCGACGCTTGTTCAGGAGCAAGTGCGTTCATCAGGTTCGCGTAGGTCTCCTCAGGAGCTCCGTGAGTGCTGTGAATGAGGGTTGCGGATGGGCGCGTATGAAGTCCGTTGCTCAGGCCGTCATACATGGACTCGAGCAGTTGCATGCCGCCGCCTTGTTCCACGATTGCTTTGATCTGCCCGTGCCAGGGAATATCCTGCCCTGCTCCACGGCCAGCGAACCGCGCGACGGAATTCTCTCTTGTGTCCATGATGACAACCTCTTGGAAGCTACTGCCGGTGTCCTCGGCGACGGCCCGGAAGCCCGCGATCTCGTCCTCCGCGTCCAGGAACTGCGGCATGATGACGTCACGGCCTGCGGCGAGGTGAGTGGCAGCCATGCTTACGGCCACGGGGCGGACTATCGCCCCGGTGGCCTGGAAGTCGTCCTGCCACCCGCCAATGAGGCAGCGCACCTGATCGATGTCCAAATTCAATGTGCCCGGGTGGCGATCAGCGTACATTCTGGCCAGCGTTGATTTCCCGATGCCGGGCGGCCCGTTCAAGAGGATCAAGTCAGGCATGACTGGTCCGGGTTGTTAGGGATAGAACTGAAAGCTCCGGTGGTCGCATAGAGGTCAGCCTAGTGGGGGGCGCTTCAGAAAACGGAAAAAATACCACGCTAAGCCTTGGAAGCTGATCGTAGGGGCCTGAATTTGCCCGTGCCGATCCTGGCGCTGCTGCGCCAGGTGTAGTCGCCGGTGAGGTTGATGTGTTCCCAACCCAGTGGTGACAGGTATTGCAGGAGCGCGTCGTGGGATTCCGGGTCCTGGTCGCGTCGCGCGTTTGCGGCTCGTTCGAGGTAGACGGTGTTCCAGAGCACGATGGCGGCGGTGAGGAGATTGAGGCCACTGGCGCGATAGCGTTGCTGCTCGAATCCACGGTCCCGGATTTCGCCGAGCCGGTTGAAGAACACGGCCCTGGCGAGGGCGTTACGTGCCTCGCCCTTGTTGAGCCCGGCGTTTACCCGGCGCCGGAGTTCGACGCTTTGGAGCCAGTCCAGGATGAACAGGGTGCGTTCGATCCGGCCCAGCTCGCGCAGGGCCACCGCCAGGCCGTTCTGGCGGGGGTAGCTGCCGAGCTTGCGCAGCATCAGTGAGGCCGTCACTGTGCCTTGTTTAATCGAGGTGGATAGCCGCAGGATCTCGTCCCAATGGGCGCGGATGGCCTTGGTATTGAGGGCGCCACCAATCAGGGGCTTGAGTGCGCCGTAGGGGGTGTCCCCTTTGGGGATGTACAGCTTGGTCTCGCCCAGGTCGCGGATGCGTGGGGCGAAGCGGAATCCCAGCAGGTGCATCAGGCCGAAGACGTGGTCGGTGAACCCGTTTGTGTCGGTGTAGTGCTCCTCGATGCGCAGGTCCGACTCGTGGTAGAGCAGGCCGTCGAGGACATAGGTTGAGTCGCGGACGCCGACGTTGACGACCTTGGCACTGAAGGGCGAGTACTGGTCCGAGACGTGGGTGTAGAACATCCGCCCGGGATCCGTGCCGTACTTGGGGTTGACGTGGCCGGTGCTTTGGGCCCTGCCGCCGGCCTTGAACCGCTGGCCGTCGGATGACGAGGTGGTCCCGTCGCCCCAGTTCCCGGCGAGAGGTTGCCGGAATTGGGCGTTGACCAGTTCGGCCAGGGCGGTTGAGTAGGTTTCGTCCCGGATGTGCCAGGCCTGCAGCCAGGACAGTTTGGCGTAGGTCGTGCCGGGGCAGGACTCGGCCATCTTGGTCAGCCCGAGGTTGATGCCGTCGGCCAGGATCGTTGTCAGCAGGAGTTTCTTGTCCTTCGCGCTGTCGCCGGTCTTCAGGTGCGTGAAGTGGCGGGTGAAATCTGTCCACCCGTCCACTTCCATGAGCATGTCGGTGATCTTGACGTGCGGCAGCTGCATCGCCGTCTGATCAATCAGTGTTTGCGCCGCGTCGGGGACGGCCGCGTCGAGCGGGGTGATCTTCAACCCGGACCCGGTGATGATGGCGTCGGGCAGGTCGTTGGCTGCGGCCATCCGGTTGACCACCGTCAACTGCTGCTCCAGCAGTGAAAGCCGGCCATGCAGATACTCCTCGCAATCGGTGGCCACGGCCAACGGCAAGCCGCCGGACGCCAACAGATCGCTGAACACCCCCGCCGGGACCAGGTATTCCTCGAAGTCCTTGAACTGGCGCGAGCCCTGCACCCAGACATCGCCCGAGCGCAGCGCATTCTTCAACTCCGACAGCGCACACAGCTCGTAATACCGCCGGTCGACCCCGTCTTCGGTGACGACCAGTTTTGCCCAGCGCGGCTTGACGAATCCCCGTGGCGCATCGTCCGGCACCTTACGGGCGCTATCCGCGTTCATGGTACGCAGCACCTCGATGACCTTGAGCACGTCCTTGGCGGCCGGTGCCGCCCGGAACTTGAGCACGGCCAGGAATTCGGGGGCATAGCGGCGCAGCGTGGCGTAGCTTTCGCCCACGCGGTGCAGGAAGTCGAAGTCCCCGGGCCGGGCAAGCTTTTGCGCCTCGGTCACGCTGGTCGTGAAGGCATCCCACGACAGGACGGACTCGATGGCAGCGAAGGGGTCGGTGCCGCTTTCCTTCGCCTCCAGCAGCGCCTTGCCGATGCTCCCGTACAGGCGCACCTTGTCGTTGATCGCCTTGCCGGACGCCTGGAATTGTTGCTGGTGCCGGTTTTTGGCGGTGTTGAACATCTTGCCGATGATGCGGTCGTGCAGGTCGATGATTTCATCGATGACCGTGGCCGTGCTTTCTACGGCCACCGCGACCAGGGTCGCGTAGCGGCGCTGCGGCTCGAACTTGGCCAGATCAGCCGGCGTCATCTGCCCGCCCTCACGGGCGATCTTCAGCAGACGGTTCTGATGGACCTGCCGTTCGATGCCGGCGGGCAGCTCCAGCGCCTGCCAGGCTTTGAGCCGCTCAATATGTTCGAGCATGTGCCGCGAGTTCGGTTTGACCGGCGACTGGCGCAACCAGGCAAGCCGGGTGGACTTGCCTTCCTCCCTGCGCTTGAGCAGACCATCCAACCGGTGTTTGTGATCATCTGAAAGGTCACCGGTCAATGCCGCGTAGATGCGCCGGTTGGCTTTGGTGATCGCCTCGGCACAAACCCGCTCGATGACATCCGCTGCCGGGACGACGATGCGCTGGCGGCGCAGGCTTTCCACCAGGGCGCCGGCCAGCACGATGCCTTTGTCCGTTTGCAACGCCAGCTCAACCAGCTCATGGACCGCCGCCCGGTACTGGCTCAGTCCGAATAGTTTGAATCCGAAACCCGTTTGCAGCTCGTTGAGATGCTCGTGCCGGGTCTGTTCGCGCCGGCCGTACTCGTCCCAGCTCTCGACCGGAACGCCGAGCTGGGCGGCCACCATGGCCAACACCGGTGGGTCCGGTGTTTGGTCGGTGCCAAGGATGGCGCCGGGAAATCGCAGGTAGCAAAGTTGGATGGCAAAGCCCAACCGATTCTCCGGCTTGCGATGCTGGCGAATGAGGGCCAGATCGGCATCATTGAGGGTGTAGTGCCGGATCAGCTCTTCCTGGCCCTCGGGCAGGGCGAGCAGGGTGTGCCGCTCGGCGGCGGACAGGATTGAACGACGGGGCATTGGCCCTCCTTCTGAAAACCTGGGTTCTCGATAAGCCCGGCCATGCCACCAGTCGGACACGGAGAATCAAGTCATTCACATTTGCCACTGGTAGCCCGGGTCGACGGTTTTCCCAGCGTCCGGACTGCGGTTCCGGGGCCGCACGTGCGGGCTCCTCCGGCGTTGTTTTGAACGTCGGACGGTCTGGGCATCTGCGCCGATGGCTCCGGGGCCGATGGGATTGAGGCAGTCGTGGATGGAGGGTCTGGCCTTCCCAGTTCCATGCCGGTCCCTCTCAGTCCTTCAGCCGGACGTTGGCTTGCTGGTGCCGGTACAGGGTGGCCCGGCTCCAGCCGACGAGTTGGGCGGCCTGTTGTGCGGTTTTTCCTTCGGCACGGGCCGTGGCGACGATCTGGAGCTTTTCGGCGGTGAGGGCGGGGTCGGTCACGGGGCGGCCGAAGATGGTCCCGGCGGCGCGGGCGGCGGTGATGCCGGCGTTGACGCGTTCGACGATGAGTTCGCGTTCGTACTCGGCCAAGGTGGCGAGCATGTTCAGCATCAGGCGTCCGGTATTGGTTTCCGGATCGATGCCGTCGGCGATCGAGCGGACCTTGATTCCCTTGTCCCGGAGCCCGTTGACGGTGTACAGGACATCGAGCAGGGATCGGCCGAGCCGGTCGATGCGCCACACCACGATCGTGTCGCCGCTTTGGGCGTAGCCCATGAGTTTTTGCATGCCGGGGCGGCTTTTGGCTTCCTTGCTTCCGGAGGTCACATCGGAGTAGATGTCCCGGGCCTGGACGCCTGCCGCGGTGAGGGCGTCGCGTTGGAGCTGGTCGTCCTGGCTGGCGGTGCTGATCCGGGTGTATCCGAGAAGTGCCATGACCGTAGTCTGCCCCATAAACCCCTAAAGACGTGCCTGAGACACGGCGCTCTATGAGACGACTTGTCAAGACATTGCCGTTCCGTGCCACGGCGCGAAATTTTCTCTGTCTTCCTGGGGTCGGATCGGGTGTCTTGAAAATCTAAAGCTTTGCAAGACACTCACCGATGTGCCGTTGCTCGGCAACGGCCGTCGAGCCTACCCGCCCAGCCCTCGTCGTCGTCAGGACAGTGCCCAGGCCCAAGAGCTTGTGTGGGCCCGGAACGCAGGAGAGCGCGTCCAGCAGCGTCGCCAGCGTGACGCCCGGGTCCATTGTCACCAGCCCTGGGTGCCGAGTCGGGGCAGGGCTAGCGTGGGATTTTTTCCGTTTCCAGTAACCCGGATGAGATTGACATAGACACAGCATCGGGTTGGTTGACTGTTACTGACGCGCCGTCAAGGGCACCGACGCGGCACTCCGTGAAACGCATCTGTCCCACCGATGGCGGTTCTCAGGCGCTTCGCTGTGCCGCTGCCGTCCCGGATTGATAAGGTCCCACACCTGCCTGTGAGCCGCCGCGCAGCAGGGCCGTCACCGGCCGGGCGCTGCTGCCAGGATAGTCGCCGGGCCCGGCAATGCTGGGGGCCGCGCCCGGTGACCAGACCCGAGGTGCGCGGACACCGTGCAACATCAGGACGGGGCAAGTCTGGTCGAAACTCCTTGTGAAAACCCCGAACGTAGACCCCGCCCGCGGGCAAGGTTTGAAGGACGTGCCGCCGTTCACCGTATGCGGTTACGAACGTTCAGACCATGAGTCCGGGGCCAATCAATGCCTGGACTTCCTCGCTTCGGTTCCTCAAGCGCCGACGCACCGTTGACGAAAAGCCCGCCTCAAGCCGCTCAAAGGCCGTTACTGGCTCGCCGAGGGTTCCTCGGAGCCGTCTTCGGCTTCGGTCTTGTGGCGGGCCTCCTGCTGATGCTCCTCAAGCTTCTGTTCCGCATCCCGGCGACGCTGGCCCACGGTGCGCATCCCCTGGGTGGGCGGCGCTGCCTGATGTTCCCTGCTTGCCGGCGCCCGGTCATTCCTTCCCCCTCCATCAGTGGCGGGGGGCGCCGGACCATTGTTTTCACTTTCGCTCATGCAGGCATGGTCCCACGATGGGGCCACGGGGAAAAGCGGCGCTCAACGCAGAAGGTTGATGCGGGGATGTCCAGTGCAGGGAATAACAGCACTCCTACGGTTCGGCGCGTGAAACGATGTACTTTATGGAGAGTCCAGGGACGTTGGACGCGCACCGCCTTGACGGCGAACAGCCTTCCCAGGCGGACATCGATCTGTACCGCGTGCTCAGCGCGGACATCTCCGCCGGCGTCGCTGTTGTTTCCACATCCCTGCGCAAGCGCGACTACGCGGCAACGGTGACTGCTTTTCTCTCCGTCTCCTATGACCCTCCCACGATGCTGGTCAGCCTCTACGCGGGCTCACGCATCGGCGAAGCGGTCGCCGCGACGGGTACATGGGCGTTGAGTCTGCTGCGCAGCAAACACCAAGGCGCGGCGGACTGGCTGGCCAGTCCAGGGACCCCGGTTGAGGGCCTGCTGGCCCAGGTCCCGTACCGCCGTGGCCCGGCCACCGGATCGGTGATCCTCGACGGATCGATCGCGTACTTCGAGCTGAGAACGGTTGCCATCCATCCGGCAGCTACACATCTGCTCGTCGTAGGAGAGGTAGTCGCGTTGGGCGGTGACGCTCCGGGCTCGGAGGTACCGGATCCGCTCATACATTTTGCCTCCGCCTACCACCGCCTGGCGCCTTAGCAGCTGCCCGCCCAGAAGTACTAACCCGGTACGTTGGTGACGCGTTTGGTGGGTGAGGCGACTTTTGAGCGCCGTGTGGGGCCTGTTCTGATTGTAGTGCTCGATGAAGTCCTCGCCTGGGGGCGGTGCCGAAACCACAGTTCCAGCAGAGTGAAGTGGTGACATCGCCGTCGTCGTGGCAGGCGGCGCCGACGAGGGAACCGTTGCTACCGACGCTTCCCGCCGGGCGTTCAAGTTTTTGTTCAGCGTCCTTGCGCCGTTGCCCCATAGCCTGCAGCTGTTCTCTGGTCAGGATCTCCTGATGGTGACTGTGTCCGGTGTCGGCGTAACCGCGGGCGGGACGGCCCGCCGAGCGGGAGTCGTTCTGATTCATGCGGGAATCGTCTCATGCCGGGCACTGTCGGCACAGCGCCGCCGGCCGCCCCGGGACGTGCCATAACTGTTCATGTGGATCCGGGTTCAGTCCGGTATTTCCATCTGGAAGCCACAGGAGCATTTCAGAACCCGGGTGCGGAGATAGACGTCCAGAACGGGTTCGCTGGACTGTTCGGTGCTCATCGGGGCATAGATGCTGTGCTCGTCGGAACCGGCGGTGTGCATGGGTTCACCGCAGTGGATATACGCTCCGCCGAACTGCAAAATTCCCGGCGTCCTCGCCGGGCCCGGCCGGTTGAGGATGGCTGCGGCCTGCGCAACGGTGGCGGCGTGGGCGTAGAGGAAATCGCAGCCCACGCAGGTGTAGGAGACCTCGACCAGTTCTTGTTCAGGAGGAGAGGGCTGCTCGATGGCATCGATGGCCAGGTGCTGGTCCGTGCGGCACCTGGGGCACCACAGCCGCTGCCCGTAGGGCTGCCGGGAATTGCCGGGCCTGTGGGCATGGGAGATGGTCGACATTGACGTGCTCCTTAATCGTGGAGAGCTTCGGCCTGTCTGTGGGGCTGTACCCCGCAGACCCAGGCAATGAGCTGTGTTCCGGACTTCAGGCTAATCCCGGACGCAGAACCTGACAAGGAAACCCGTCACTCCCCTTCGCCGTCCGGGAAGCCGGTTGATGGCCCCCTGCCACCGGGCTTGCCTTGCCCGGAGCCCTCAGGAGCACCTGTCGTTCCCCGGCGGCCTGTGGCATGCTTCCACCATGCCGTTCTACCTTGAGTACACCGCCAATCAGAATGCCGAGATCCGCTCGGCCGTGGACGGCAGCGACCTCCACGAGGCCCTCGTCAGGGCTGTCGGCGCGGTGCGGGAGGCCGGCTGCAGAACAGCGTTGCTGCGCTTCAGCCCCGAGCCCAGCCGCGCCTTCGGTGGCGGCGATGTGGTCGCCGGCTACACCGAAACCGACGGCTGGGAAATCCCGGAACAGGCCTGAATCAGCGGGTGACCAGTCCCTGGCGCTAAAACTTCTACTGGCCGGTACCCGGTTTCCCGGGTAGCTTTGGGGGCGGACGTGTGGCCTGCTTCACACTTTTCGCCATCCGAGATTCCGTGCCTTTACCAGACCGTCGGGGCGGCAGCCCAGCGCCGTGTTTCCGCCCCGACGACAAACCATCGCAGCCAAGGCGGGCGGTCACCGCCGGGAGGAGACCCATGGCAGGCATGTTCGAACTCTTCAACGACGAAGACTCGGGCTTCAGATTCAGCATCACGGCACCCGACGGGACGGTGATGGCAGTCTCCCGGAGTTTTCCCGACAAGCAGTCCGCCGTCACCGGAATCCGGGACGTCCGCGAATACGCCGGAATGGGCCACATCACCGACAGGTGCCCGGCTCCTTCCGCCGACACGGCAGCCGGGCCCGTACCCTCGCCGGATCACAGAACCAGGACCGCCGCCCCCGGCCGTCCCGGTACACGGCCCACCCACTCCCTGGCCCGTCCCCGCGCCCCCGCCATCACCACAGCCGCCTGAGCGGCCGGCCGGGACCTGGCCCGGACTCCATAAGCCTCTTTCGGCGCCGCCGCTTGGTCCGTCTTCTCGGGGATGGTGGCCCCGATCCCGGAACCGGAAATGACGATGTTCAGCTGGCAGACTCCAACCGTCGTCTGCCTCACGTCTCAAATACGACCGATTACGGCGCGCGGAAGTCAGCGGATGACGAAGGCACCGGATGCGCTGCCTGGGCCCACTGCATCTTAAGAGTCGACGCTGGAACCGATTCGCTGCGGTTCCGCATTGGTGCGCGCACACTACAGGAGGTGTCATTGCGGCGGAGGTCACTTGCTGTGGCTCGCCAGATAGCGGTGTGAAAGCCTGCCCCTTACCCGGGAAGGTCACATGAATCTGGCTCTGTAATATCCTGCCTGCCGCGAACACCCCCAAGGGGGCCTGAGGCGACGTAGCATCAAGGCAGGCGGCAGCCAGGAGTGTGGCGAAATGTTTGAGCGATTTACGGACCGTGCCCGTCGCGTGGTTGTGCTTGCCCAGGAAGAGGCACGCATGCTGAACCACGGTTACATTGGTACCGAACACATCCTCTTGGGTCTGATCCGCGAGGGTGAAGGTGTTGCCGCCAAAGCCCTTGAGACCTTGGGTATCTCGCTCGAGGGCGTCCGCGAGCAGGTGCAGGAGATCATCGGCCCGGGCCAGCAGTCCCCCTCCGGCCACATCCCCTTCACGCCGCGCGCCAAGAAGGTGCTGGAACTCGCCCTGCGCGAGGCCCTGCAGCTGGGACACAACTACATCGGCACCGAGCACATCCTGCTCGGCCTCATCCGCGAGGATGAAGGTATTGCCGCCCAGGTGCTGGTCAAGCTCGGCGCTGACCTGAACCGGGTCCGCCAGCAGGTCATCCAGCTGCTGTCCGGTTATCAGGGCAAGGAAACCACCGGCGCCGGCGTCGGCCAGGACCAGGCTGAAGCGACTCCGGCCGGTTCCGTGGTGCTGGACCAGTTCGGCCGCAACCTGACCCAGGCTGCGCGGGAGAACAAGCTTGACCCGGTGATCGGTCGCGAATCCGAGATGGAACGCGTCATGCAGGTCCTGTCCCGCCGGACCAAGAACAACCCTGTGCTGATCGGTGAGCCGGGCGTCGGCAAGACCGCCGTCGTCGAGGGCCTGGCCCAGGCAATTGTCCGCGGCGACGTCCCGGAGACTCTCAAGGACAAGCAGCTGTACACGCTGGACCTGGGCTCCGTGGTTGCCGGTTCCCGGTACCGCGGTGACTTCGAGGAGCGGCTGAAGAAGGTCCTGAAGGAGATCCGCACCCGCGGGGATATTCTTTTGTTCATTGATGAGATCCACACCCTTGTCGGTGCCGGTGCGGCCGAGGGTGCGATCGATGCGGCTTCGATCCTGAAGCCGTTGCTGGCCCGGGGCGAGCTGCAGACCATTGGTGCGACCACGCTCGATGACTACCGCAAGCACATCGAGAAGGATGCTGCCCTGGAGCGCCGCTTCCAGCCGATCCAGGTCCCGGAACCCTCCGTGGCCGACGCAATCGAGATCCTCAAGGGCCTTCGTGACCGGTACGAGGCACACCACCGGGTCACCATCACCGACGGCGCGCTGGTCGCCGCCGCGAACCTCTCGGAGCGTTACATCTCGGACCGCTTCCTGCCGGACAAGGCCATCGACCTGATCGATGAGGCTGGCGCCCGGCTGCGTATCCGGCGCATGAGCGCACCGCCGGAGCTCAAGGCGATGGACGAGCGCATCGCTTCTCTGAAAATGGAGAAGGAGTCCGCGTTGGATGCGGAGGACTACGAAGGTGCCGCAGCGCTGCGCGACCAGGAGCAGAAGCTCGTCGCCGTGCGCAGACAGAAGGAACGCCACTGGAAGACCGGCGGCATGGACGATATCTCCGAAGTTGATGAGGAACTGATCGCCGAGGTGCTGGCGAATTCCACCGGCATCCCGGTGTTCAAGCTCACTGAGGAGGAGTCCTCCCGCCTGCTGAAGATGGAAGACGAGCTGCACATGCGCGTCGTGGGCCAGGAGGAGGCGATTAGGTCCGTTTCGCGGGCTATCCGCCGCACCCGTGCCGGCCTCAAGGACCCGAAGCGTCCCGGCGGCTCGTTCATCTTCGCCGGCCCCACCGGCGTCGGCAAAACCGAGCTCGCCAAGGCACTTGCCGAGTTCCTGTTCGGCGAGGAGGACGCCCTGATCACCCTGGACATGTCCGAATACTCCGAGAAGCACACGGTGTCGCGGCTCTTCGGTGCCCCTCCCGGGTACGTGGGCTACGACGAGGGCGGGCAGCTGACCGAGAAGGTCCGGCGTCGTCCGTTCTCCGTGGTGCTCTTCGACGAAGTCGAGAAGGCCCACGCCGACCTCTTCAACTCACTGCTGCAGATCATGGAAGACGGCCGCCTGACCGACTCCCATGGCCGGGTGGTGGACTTCAAGAACACGGTGATCATCATGACCACCAACCTCGGCACCCGCGACATCTCCAAGAGCGTGGCCACCGGCTTCCAATCCGGCACGGACACGCAGACCGGCTACAACCGGATGCGCGCCCGCGTCACGGAGGAGCTCAAGGCCCACTTCCGCCCCGAGTTCCTGAACCGGGTTGACGACGTCATCGTCTTCCCACAGCTGACCCAGGACGAGATCATCGAGATCGTGGACATGTTCGTGGGCCGGCTGGAGAAGCGGCTGGCGGACAAGGACATGGGCATCGAGCTCACGCCCGCGGCCAAGGTGCTCCTGGCAACCCGCGGCTACGACCCGGCCATGGGTGCCCGGCCGCTGCGCCGCACCATCCAGCGCGAGATCGAGGACCAGCTCTCCGAGAAGATCCTCCTCGGCGAGCTGCACGCCGGCGACATCGTGGTGGTGGATGTGGACGGCGAAGGCGAGGACGCCAGGTTCACCTTCGCCGGAAACTCCAAGCCGCGGATCCCGGACGCACTGCCCGCCGCGAGCTAAACGGAAAACCGCCGCTGGCCACCGCCGAGGCGGGCTGAAATCTGGTG
This sequence comes from Arthrobacter sp. U41, assembly GCF_001750145.1. Taxonomy (NCBI): domain Bacteria; kingdom Bacillati; phylum Actinomycetota; class Actinomycetes; order Micrococcales; family Micrococcaceae; genus Arthrobacter; species Arthrobacter sp. U41. Next base: position 45,564 of record NZ_CP015733.1, on the reverse strand, counting down.
TCTCACCTCATTGTCCTGCAGGCCGCACAGGATCGGCACAGGCAAATTCATGCCCCATACGATCACCTTCCAAGGCTTAGCGTGGTATTTTTTCCGTTTTCTGAAGCGCCCCGTAGTGGCCGCCCACGCCTCAACGGTGCGGGCGCTTGGCCAACAATCGATGCCGGCTCCCGCGCCCCCACCGCCGGCTACCCGGCTCCCGTCCGCTTCGTGGATGGACTAGACGTCGGTTCGTCCACCACGCTGTAACCGGAGCCCCGGACCTTCATGGAATACATGACGGACAGCAGCCGGAGGACCCAAGATATCGGTCGTATTTGACGGGTGCAGATTCGTTTTTGTGCGGTCCGAGATATAGCCGCTCCCCGGCCCATCGAATTCTCACCGGTACCAATTCCTGATTCTCTCCCGTGAGTCGCCCGGCGTTGTATGTAAATCCGATGGAGAATCTGATCGAAAGGAGCAAACATTGCCCACCAAAGTTCAGGTTCAGTTCAATCCTCTCGGCGCGGCGGTCCCTGCAGAACGTAGGAACCAGGCGGGTTTCACGAGGCTCGACATCGTGAAACTTCACACCGAGATTATGAAGATATCGACGTTCCTCCCCGCAGGCGGCATCATCGATGCTTGATGCGCTGCAGTTGAGGGGCACTCCCGCATTTGGCTCAGAAGGTGACACCACCATTGGTCCGCTCACACCGGTCACTTTCATTTTCGGCGCGAACGGATCCGGCAAGACAACTATCAGCCGCGCATTCGCTGACCCAGGTCGCTTCCCAGGGACCGAGCTCGTATGGAGTCCGCAAACGGACGCGCACGACATCAAGGTCTACAACCGTGACTACGTCACCAATACCCTGAAGCAGGCCGCGAATCTTCCTGGGGTGTTCACGCTCGGTGTGACGAACGGCAATCTACGGGCTGAGATTGACGAGCTGACCACGCCCTCCGGGATCATAAGCACCACGAAAAAACGACTCGGACAGCTTCGCGACGATCTAGCGAAAAAGCAGGCGGAGATCGAAATTGCTAGGGACACGCTAAAAGACGCTGCTTGGAGCAAGCGCACTGAAGTCCCGTCCGGGCTCCGACAGATGTTTGTCGGATTCAGCAACAACAAGGAGAAGCTGCTCAACCGGCTACTCCAAGCCGCGACCGAGAACAAATCGTCTGCCGAGAGTTTCGATGCGTTGGAAACCGAAGCGACGGCTGTACTGGATGAGGGAGCCGCTCAGATTGCGGAAATTCCTCTTGGACGACATATCCGTCTCGAAGATGAGCCCGGATTCTTCCTTCTCGCAACTCCAGTTGTTGGCAGTACTGACGTGCACCTTGCACCGTTGATCCAACAGCTTCAGAACGCAGATTGGGTAGAGCATGGGCGTCACTATCTAGACAAGGCCGCGGACGTATGCCCCTTTTGCCAGCAGAGGGTTCCAGCCGACCTCATCGAGCAACTGGACGCCTACTTCGATAGACGATATGCGCAGCAGATAGAGCAGTTGAAAGGGTTGCAGCGGCACGCCCGGTCCTGGGTCGACGCCTGGCAAATCTACTTTGACGACGTCCTGGGGCACCCGAGGGTGGCGGATCATCTCAACGCCGAGCGTTTCCACGCAGCACGGCTAGAACTTGAGCAAGCACTTGAGCAAATGGCATTGACACTCGCGACCAAACTGAGCGGGCCGTCCGCCATCGTGACCACCGTGTATCCCGCTGCCGAGGTGGATGCAGTGAATACCCTCGTGGAGGAGGCCAACGCCTCCATAAGAACGTTTAATCAGCGCCTGCAGAACCGAGCAACCGCAAAAAAGGCACTCATTGACCGCTGCTGGATCAGCTTCGCCCATATAACACTAGGAACAGAAGTGGCACACCTTGAAGGTGCCATGCCTGGCTTGGTCAAAGGCAAGGAAGGACTGGAAGCCAAGATCGCATTGCAGGACAGCACCCTACAAGCGAAGGAGGCACGCCTCCGTGAACTCCAAGCAAAGATCACCTCCAGCCGACCGATTATCACCACCATCAACAGTCTCTTGAAATCGGTCGGCTTCCACAGCTTTTGGCTGAAGCCATCCACCGCCGTGAAAGACGGATACTCGCTGGTGCGCGAGAACGGCGAGATCGCTTCCGACACTCTCAGCGAAGGCGAGCAGACATTCATCACATTCCTGTACTTCGCACAGTCACTTCACGGCACACCTCAGGACAGCAACGAGCGAAACGAACTTGTCGCAGTCATCGACGATCCGATCTCGAGCCTCGATAGCGAAGTGCTCTACTCCGTGTCGACGCTCGTTCGGCGCATAGTCGCTGACATCGCCGGCCCTGTCTGTCAGCATTGGGTGAGACACCGCCACTTTTCCCACTGACTCCTTAAGGGCGAGATTTGGAAACCGATTTCCTGTGACCACCGCACTTGCTTCCCCCACTGCCATCACCGATGGTGGAGCCATGGCCGATCCCGAAAAACCCAGGGCAGAGAGGCCCCTCCGCCGCTCCTTCACCCCGGGGGAGAAACTCTCGATCCTGGAAACCTACGAGTCCCTCGACGGACCCGGGGCCAAGGGCGCCTTCCTGCGCCGCGAGGGCTTGTTCTCCTCCCAGATCACCACCTGGCGCCGGGCCCGGGACGCCGTCGCCCTTACCGGCCTCGCCACCGCCGCCAGGCCCGCAAAGAAGCACAGCCCCGAGGCCCAGCTTGAGGCCATGAAGTCCCGCGCCGAACGGGCCGAAGCGAAACTCGCACGGACTGAGGAGGCGTTGAGCGTGATGGGAAAATTACACGCTCTCTTGGAGGGCATCTCCTCGAGAGCGGACAACGAGAAGCCGTGAGCGCCGCCGTGGACGGGGCCTTCGTCGGACTTGATGGGCTGTTGCCCGTAAGGGCCATCTGTGCCCTCACGGGACGGTCCCCGGCCACACACTACCGCTCTCTGGCCCCGAGGGTACACGGACCCAAACCCCGGCGCCCGGCACCGGTAAACAAGCTCACCGATGAAGAGGTCGTACAGGTGTTGGACCGGTTGAACAGCGAGGAATTCGCCGACAAGGCCCCGGCCCAGGTCGGGGCGATCCTGCTGGACCAGGGCACCTACCTGTGCTCGGAATCAAGCATGTACCGCATCCTGCGCGGCCACGGCCAGGTGCGTGAACGCCGCCGCCAGGCCACCCATCCGGCAAAGAAGAAACCCGAACTCGTCGCGGCGCAACCCAACGACGTCTGGTCCTGGGACATCACCAAACTCCCCAGCCCGATCAGGGGCGTCTACTACGATTTGATGGTCATCATCGACCTGTTCTCCCGCTACGTCGTGCACTGGCACATCACCACCCGCGAGTCCGGGCTGGGCTCCAAGGAGTTCATCGCCGATGCCGTGATGATCCACGGCACGCCCGGGGTCATCCACGCCGACCGGGGGACGTCCATGACGTCCAAACCGGTCGCCGACCTGATGATCGACCTTGGCATCGACCGGTCCCATTCCAGGCCCCGCGTGTCCAACGACAACCCGTACTCCGAGGCGGCGTTCAAGACCACGAAGTACCACCACACCTACCCCGGCCGGTTCGGTTCCCGCCAGGACGCCATCGCCTGGGCCAACGGTTTTTTCCTTTACTACAATTTCGAACACCGCCATTCCGGGATCGGGCTCCACACCCCGGCCTCGGTCTTTGACGGCACCTACATGGCGATCCACGCCCGCCGCGCCACTGTCCTGCAGAATGCCTACACCGCCACCCCGCACCGCTTCAGCAGAACGCCACTGCCGCCGGCAGGCCCCTCAGCTGCGTGGATCAACCAGCCACAGCAAAGCGAGGTCGCTGCACACGCCTAACCAAAACACGGTGTCTCAATCGGCTTGACAGATTCCGCGGCGGCAAGGGCCGAGTTCGGCAGCTGGTCCTGCTGACGCACAACGCGTACTTCCACAAAGAAGTCACATATAAGGCCCGAGGCGAAAAGAACAGCGGATGGCAGTACGGGATTGTCCGGAAGCGGAGCGACAAACCGAGCGAGTTTTCCCTGGATACGAAAAACCCGATTCAGACTGCTTACGCCTCGTTGTGGGCAGAGGTCAAACAGTCATCGCAGGATCCATCCTCATCGGTGGGGGGTCTCCAAAACATTCTGCGCAGGATCCTTGAAACGTACTTCAATGTGCTCGGTGGTGTAGACAACTCCTCGATAATAGAAAAGTTTAAGGGTGAGGATCAAGCCGTCTGCCGCGCTTTGTTCTCCTGGATAAATGCCGGTTCACACGCGATTTTTGATGACCTTGACTACTCACCCACAGCAACAACAATCGAGACGAATCTGAGCGTGTTCCGCCGAATCTTCGAGGCACAAAACCAAGAAGGGCACTACCTAATGATGATGGGCCTGTCGACGGACCCGTCGACGACGAAGGAGGAGACGCTAGACATCGACGAAGCGGCGTAAACGCCGCCAGACCTCGTCGGATAAAAGGGTTAGACACCCTTAAAGCGCAGGGCCGGCACAGATAAAAGTGTGCCGGCCCTGCCTGGGTTCCCTCTGCAAAGACATCTGTGTCAGTCCGTGGAGTTGGCCATCAAACGATGGACCAACAACACGTCCGGCAAGAACTGGGCTGCTGCGGGGATCTCGGACAGCGGAATGAGTGGATTCTTCTACGCTGCCAAGGCTGGCTGTTGATAACCATAGTGGACTTCGTTGGGCCGGCGGTAACCGAGCGCGGAGTGACGGCGCCGGCTGTTGTAAAACCCCTCGATATAGCGAATGACGTCGCTCCGGGCTTGTGATTTAGTCGCGTAAACGGTCCGATATACACGTTCGTTTTTCAGGGCAGAGAAGAACGATTCGGCCATGCTGTTGTCCCAGCACACGCCGGTGCGTCCCATCGAGGAGCGCATGCCCAGACCGGCCACCAGGGCCCTGAAATCGGTCGAGGTATACACGCTGCCCCGATCGCTGTTAAGCCGAATTCGGCTTAACTCCGATTATGCCGAGAAAACCGTTAAGCCGAGGTTGCGGCTTCTGCTCTTGTGATTCCTGGGTCACTGACCCGTTCCTCGGCTTAATGTTTGGTGTTATTTCAGTGAGTAGAGCAGTTGAAGTTCATCGTCGCTGAGCACATCGGTGCTCGTTTCGCCGATTGCAGGGGTGGCCGCTTTCATCGCTGCCCGCATCATGTCGAGGGTGGCGAAGGCGTAGAACGCCGAGGTGGTGCTCATGCTTTCGTGTCCGAGCAGCTGCATGATGATCGGCAACGGTATGCCTTGCTTATAGAGGTCCATGGCCTTGGTCTTCCGCAGCATGTGGCAGTGGAGATTGCCCGGGACCGAAGGGCACCATTCGCGGGCGACGTCCCCGGCTTTCTTGAGCACCGCGGCAACGGTGTCGCTGGAAGGGGCAATCGGTTGACCGCGGTGGAAGCTATAAAACAGGGGCCGCGTCGCGGGCCGGTTTGCGCGTTGCGGGTGGAACTCGTCGAGATAGACCTTCAGGTGTTCCACGGTCTTCTCGCCCAAGGGGACGACGCGGCTCTTATCCCGTTTGCCCGTGAGGGTCAGGTGGGCCGGTCTTGTCAGTGCCAGGTCGTCAATGGTTAGCGCGGTGATCTCGCCGACGCGGGCACCGCTGTCGTAGAGCAGGATGAGCAGCATGCGGTTCCGGCGTGACTTCACGTCGTTGCCGTCGTAGGCGGCGAGAATCGCTGCCGTCTCGTTCTCTTGGAGGTATTCGATGGGTTTGCGCGGTGTGGTTGGTGCCTTGATGTTCTTGGCAGCCTGGTAAACAGCGACCAGGGTGAGGTCTTCCGCGGACGCGAAATTCAGGAAGGCCTTGACGGCGCTCAGGCGCAGGCCGATGGTTGCGGGCAGGTATTTCTTGGTTTGCCGCATCCATACCAGCCAGTCCTTGAGGAATTGCCGGTCGAAGTGATCAAAGCCGATGTTCTGGCGGCGGACCTGCTTCTCCGTGACCAGGTAATGGAGGTAGCTTTCCAGACTGATCCGGTATGCCTCGATGCTGCGCGGCGCCATTTCCCTGACGTTGGGCAGGAAGTCGTGCAGGTAGTTCCGTGCGTAACCCCAGAAATCAGGTGCCGGTTCGTGGGTTGTGCGTTTCATTCGAATCCCACCTCGGGGAACACGCCTGGGCCGTCGTGGGTGAGTGCTGCGTAGCCATCCATGAAGTCCGGTGATGTGTGGATGTAGTAGAAGGTGCTGTCCAGCGATGCATGCCCCATATACCGGGCGAGGTAGGGCAGCATCGCATTGACGTCGGTGCCTTCGGCCATCCATCGTTCGATGTTGGCGTAGGCGAAATGGTGGCGGAAGGAGTAGGGGTGAGGCTGTCTGCCACCAACTGCCCGTGGCAACCCGGCTTGGTCCCAGATTCGGTTAAACGTGACCCCGATCGATGCCGGTGATACCGGGGCTGCGGTCGAGGAGACGAAGAACCCGGGACGTTGTTGCCCGAACCTCTTGCGGGATGTCCGGTCGCAGTCTGCGAGGACATCGATGACCTGGCCCGTGATTGGCAGGCGCCGGCTCCTGTTGGCCTTGGACCACAGGACATCGATCTCCCCTTTATCGAGGTCAACATCCCGGGGTTGCAGCCTGCGGGTTTCGCAGGTCCGAAGCCCGCACGAGTGCATCAGCGCAAAAAAGGCGACGGACTGCCATTTCCACGGCGAAGTGGTCTCCAGCTCGGTAGCGGATTGGAAGAACAACGAGATTTCCTCGCGGCTCAACAAGTAGGGCTGGGAGCGGAAGAAGCCGCTCTTCCAGGACTCGGCAAGCACATACGCTTCCGGGTTGTCGTGGGTCCGCATCCAACGGCCGAAATCCCTGATGTATGACATCCAGGACGGGCTGGAGCCCGGCTGGGAGGACTTCTTGAACATGACCCAACCTTCTACGGCCTGCTGGTCGAAAGACGCCACCTGGTGTTCCGTGCAGTAGGTGTCGAAACTGCGCAAGTACCAGATGCGCGAATCGCCGTAGCAGCCCATGCCCTGTTTGAAGGCGAGATACCGCGTCAGTTCCCGGGCGAACACGCTGGTGAATTTATACGTGCTCATCACACTGCCCCTTCCGGCAGCGGAAGGACGCATGAGCGCAACCGCTCGGTATCCGCGCTCAGATACACATTGGTCGAGTCACTGTGGGCATGGCCGAGGATCGCCGAGATCGTCGGCAACGCGGTGCCTGCCTGCAACAGCTTGGACGCCGCGTTGTAGCGAAGGGCACGCGTTCCAACCTTCACATCCGCCACCCCGGAAGCATGAAAGACCTTGTTGACAACCACGTAAATCGCCGCATGGTCAGCCAAGGCAACATGCGGAGCCTTCAGCCTCAAGAAGACTTCCTCCTCGGCGGAGACCGGCCGCTCGTCAAGCACGTAGTGCCCAAGCTTGGCCAGGATCAGTGGCGGTAACGGCAGGGTCAGTGGGTTGCCGGTCTTTTGTTGCACGATTCCGATCGTGCCGCCCCGCCAGTCGATGTCCGCCAGCCGCAGGCCGCGGATATCGCACGCACGAAGACCGGTGGACAACGCGAGCAACGCAATCGCCGCGTCCTGTGAGGACACCAATCCTTGCCGGCAGGCGTCAACAACTTCTCCTTCAACTCCGGAATCGAGCAAGGCAACAATCTCGTGGTGCCGTCTCGCCCGGACCAGTGCCAATGCATCGAGCAGATCCGTGCGGGATGTGAATTTCAGGAACGGGCGGAAACTGGCCACCGCCGACCACATGCTCGAATCAGCCCACCGGCTTCGAAGAGACTCGAGAAATGCCAGGACACTGGATCCGTCGGCGTCATCCCACGAGGAAATCCCGCAAGCCTCCAAGAAGATCAGATACTCGCAGGCCAATCCGCCGAAACAATCTTGTGTGGAACGCGCGAGGCCACGCTGCTCCATGTCCTGGGACCACGACACCAGTAGCTTGGAGAATTCCGGGCTGCTGGGCTTTTCCTTCTGCCTGCCCCGGGGCCTCATGGAAAGATCCACGGTGCCGGTAAGCACATAGGAGTCAAATAACCACACCAAGCGGCCGTAATCGGTATGGCGCTGGGCGCTGTACCGCCCGGTCCGCGGGCTCGTCGTCATCGAGGCGAATTCCGCACCCAGCTTGCTTGTATAGAAGCCATCTTGTTTCTTGGCCAGAACACCCAGCCATTTGATGGACTTGCGAACCTGGCCGATCGTGGACTGCATATAGCCGGCGTCTTCCAACGCGGCCACAACGACATCTCCGATGGCCGTGACTGTCGTAACCATTGCCTTGTCCTTCTGCTAGGAGCATGGATACAAGGCAGGTTAGGCGGAAACATTAAGCCGAGGAACGGGTCAGTGACCCAGGAATCACAAGGGCAGAAGCCGCAACCTCGGCTTAACGGTTTTCTCGGCATAATCGGAGTTAAGCCGAATTCGGCTTAACAGCGATCGGGGCAGCGTGTATACCTCGACCGATTTCAGGGCCCTGGTGGCCGGTCTGAGGTGTATTACTGATGTGAGACAGTCTTTGAAAGGATTGTTCCCATGTCTTCCCGTCCCACGTTTTCTGATGAGTTCAAGGCTGATGCTGTAGATCTCGTGATTACTTCCGGCCGTCCGATCGCGACTGTTGCCTCCGAACTTGGGGTCTCCGTGACCGCGTTGCGCCGGTGGGTCCGCTACCACCGAGAAGGTCACCCCGATACCGCGATGAAAACTGACGAACCCATTGATCCCGCGAAATTCTGGGCCATGGAGGCCAGAATGCGGGAACTTGAACGGGAGAACGATTTCCTAAAAAAAGTTTCAGCGTTCTTCGCCAAAGAACAACGGTAGAAGATTCCTACCGGCTTGTTCAGGCGAAGAGCGCAGAGTTTCCAGTCGCGTGGATGTGCGCGGAGCTGGATGTTCCGAGGGCCTCGTACTACCGCTGGCTGAACGCCGAAGAAACCCCGACGGCTGCCCGGCACGCTGAGCTGACCGGGCAGGTGAAGTCGATGTTTGATTCGTCCGAGGGGATCTTCGGTCACCGCATGGTCCACGACAAACTCACCGCCGAAGGCGTCCAAGTATCGTTGGGGACCGTCGCTGCGATCATGGCAGAGAACGGCTGGCAAGCGCGGCGGATGCGTGCCTTCAAACGCACCACGATCCCCTCGGATCCGGATAAATGTTTCGAGGATCTGATCGGGCGTGACTTCACGTCCGCCACACCAGGCACCCGCCTCGTTGGGGACATCACGTACCTGCGCACGGATGAGGGCTGGCTGTATCTGGCCACCGTCATTGACCTGTGTACCCGCATGATCGTGGGCTGGGCGATGGCCGATCACATGCGTGCATCACTGGTTACGGGCGCCTTGACTATGGCCAGGGACCGCGGACATCTGGAGCCGAACACCATCTTCCACAGCGACAGAGGGACGCAATATACATCCCGTGAAATGGGCAAATGGTGCGCCGGGAACAATGTCCGGCAATCCATGGGAGCCACTGGGGTTTGTTGGGATAATGCCGTGGCCGAATCGGCGTTCTCGTCCCTGAAGAACGAGTTCTACCATCACCACAGCTTCGCAACCCGCCAGGACGCCAGACGGGCCACCATGCGCTATATCGAGGTGTTTTACAACCGCTGGCGGCCGCACAGCAATAACGCCGGGTTGCCGCCGGCCACCGCGATGGCCAATTTCAAAACAAAAAACCAGCCACAAACCGTGGCCGCTTAACCGACCAGAAACTACCCGGCTGTCTCACATCCTTGACACACCTCAGTCTGGGCATGCGCTCCTCGATGGGACGCACCGGCGTGTGCTGGGACAACAGCATGGCCGAATCGTTCTTCTCTGCCCTGAAAAACGAACGTGTATATCGGACCGTTTACGCGACTAAATCACAAGCCCGGAGCGACGTCATTCGCTATATCGAGGGGTTTTACAACAGCCGGCGCCGTCACTCCGCGCTCGGTTACCGCCGGCCCAACGAAGTCCACTATGGTTATCAACAGCCAGCCTTGGCAGCGTAGAAGAATCCACTCATTCCGCTGTCCGAGATCCCCGCAGCAGCCCAGTTCGCCCTGGGCGGCGGACCGCCCGACCTCTGGGAGGTTCGGGGCCCTTGCTGGGGTGAGTGGGCCGGGCGGCTGCCTCTGGGGTACAGCCGCCCGGCTCACTGTCCGGTTACTCGGTGGCGGTGGTGTGCTTGTCGAGGATGATTTTCTCCACGGCACTTGCCGTGTATCCCCAGTCGGTGAGCTGGTTCAGGTAGTGGAAGTGCCGCTTCTCGGCGGACCGCCATGAGTCTTTCTGGATGGTCTTTTCATACCCGGCGCAGATCAGTGCGATGAGGGAGAACTCGGGCCGTGCGGTGGTTTTGGCGGTGTGGTCCCGCAACGGGTTCCAGCCCCACCGGTCGGTGTCCTCGCCTGTCTTGGCTCCGATCATTTCGGTGGCGACCTTGCCGTCGTATCCGCTGGCGGTTTCGGGGTCGTGGGTGATGGCGTGGACGGTGAAGTACTGCCAGCCCTTCGGCGCGGTCTTGCGCGACAGCAGGGTCTTCACGAATTCACGCCTGACCTTGCTGGCACTTTCCATCTCGCGGTTATTGGCTATCAGGGTTTTCCGCTCTGCTTTCTGTTCCTCGGTCATCGGGCCTTTCTGGGCCTGGGTGCCGCCGTCGTAGCGTTCGTACTTCGGGGTGAAGCCCAGGTTCTTCCAGCCGGTGATGACGGGGTTGGCTTTGTGCTGGCCCCGGTAGTCGGTGCTGATCAGGTAGGCGTTGGCGTCCTCGTCGGTGGCTGCTTCCCCGTCGGCCCGCTTCGCGGCCGAGACGTACAGGTTCTCTTCGTTGGCGTAGTGCCCGGCGTCCTCCACGACGGTCTTGCCCTGAGCTTCCAGCTCGGCGATGAGTGCGGCGAGGGCGGCGGCGCGGGCGCGGCGGTCCCGGAGCATCTGCGCGACGTGCAGGAGCTGATCGGGTTCGTCCGCGATCACGGACTCCAGCTCCTCCGTGGCGTCCTGGTCCCCTTCGAAGTCGGCCATGATGAGCGCTTCATCAATGGTGTATCCCTTGCCCAGGGCGGCAGATCCGGCGGTCGATGACTTGGCTTTCAGCGCCCCTTCCACGGTGGTCTTGGTCCGCCCGGTCTTCTTGGCGATCGCGGCGGCTGAAACGCCGATCAGGGACAGCTGGTGGTAGGCGTCGGCCTCGTCCGCTTCGGTCAGTTCGGCGCGCTGGATGTTCTCCACGACCTGCGTCACGATCCGTTCGGCTTCCTCGGGGGACTCGATGATCATCACCGGGATGCTGGTGCGCCCGACTTCCACGGCGGCGCGGGTGCGGCGCTGTCCCATCAGGACATGCACCGTGCCGTCGTCCTTGCGGTGGGCGATGACGGGTTCCATCACGCCGTGCTCTTTGATGCTGGCGATGAAGTCGGCGGTCAGGGCGGCGTCTTTGCGGACGTTGATGTCCACGGTCAGGGTGGCCGGGTCGAGCATTTCGAGGGTGGGTGTGGTGTTCATGGTGTTGCTCCTTTTGCAGAGGATTTCGGTGGGTGGGGCGGCTCAGGTGACCGGCCAGCTTCCCCTCTCCCCCCGTTGTTTTTTGGTTGCTGGCAAGCTCGCTTGCTCGGCGGCCGACGGAGCCCTGTCTACCCGCAGGGCAAGGTGCAGGAAATTCCCGGAGGAAATCAGCGACGAAGGAGCGCCGGAGGGACATTTCCTGCACCGCAGGCCCCGACGAAGGAGGGGCTAGACGGGGTGGAGCGGACGCCTAGAATCCGAAGGAATCTCAATGATGTTGTCAACGGATGTTTGCAGTGCCGCGAGGTGTGCCGGCCAGTTGTGGCCGGGACACCTCGGGCGCTTCTAGTCCGTCCAGCCGGGGTAGGGTTTCCGGTCCTGGTCGGAGAGTTCTTCGGCGGTGGTGGGCAGGTTGTCCGGGCCGTCGGACTGACCGGATGCCCAGTGAAAGAACACCTCGGCCGTGATCGCTGCGAAGCAGGCCTCCTGGGACCGGAACCAATACGTGGAGGTATCGCCTTCTACGTACGTGCCATAGCCGAACAGCTCCCCCGTGCTGTCGCGAGTGCGGGCGACGGCGAAGATGATGTAGGGCCATGATCCTGCGTCCCATCCCTCGCTGCCCCAGTTCGGCAGCACCGACCAGCCGGTGCCTTCGAGGGTGTCCATCCAGTCGTACCCGTCCCCTGCCAGGTCCTCGGCGGGAAGGACCGGTGCGGTGACCGGTTCGGCTGTGTCGGTCATGACCGTGCGGGGCCTGGGTGCTGTGCTCATGAAGTGACGCTCCGATTCGCTCTGGCGGGGCGGACGCCGGAAGAACCGGCTAACCCTCTCCCCCACCATGTTTTTTGCCTGCTGGCGGAGCATCGCGTAGCTGTGCCCGACGGAGCCGGGGCAACCCGAAGGGCAAGCAGCGGATGGGTTGGGTGAGGAAACAAGCACAGCGCCGACCACAAACCATCCGGTGCGCGGCCGTCCGCAGGACGGTTGCGCCGGTGGAGCGGGCACGTAGGATCCAACGGACAGCAGCAAAAAAATAGGGAAAATGCTTCTACTGTCCGAGCGCAGCGAGGCCCGTATCGGCCCCTGGCTGTCGCCTGTCATGCCAGCTTCCGGCCACCCGGGACAGAACACTGCAGTGCGCGCTGGCCCGACGAAGAGACAGTGGCCGCTATGCGGGCGCAGTTGTAGCCTTGGGATACCGCAGGAATGCTTGTCCTGCGATCAAGCAGCGGCTTGAAATCCAGCACTTATGCGAATTTCGGGAGGTCAGCGTGGGCTCTGATGGATGAAAACCAGCAGGCACTGACGCACGTTGCGTTCCTGCTCGCAGACCTCGAGGTCCATGAAGCGTGGTTGGAGTACTTCGCGTACGGGGGCAACCAAGGCCTATGGGTGGTCGATGCCTATCTGAACGGACTGGCTCCGCTGCCGGCCCACGACTGCGACGTGCTGGCGTTGGTCCTCAATGAGCGACTGAGTGACCTCCGCTTGCCGCACCTCGCCTCCTACAGCGGCTAAGAATGCCTCGCGCATCCTTCGGTCCCGCAGCAACAGGAGTGTACGTGGCGCCGTCGCGGCGCATGGCATGGATGCGGGTTTCCCTTGTTCGGCCGCTGCCGCGCTGCTGCGGGGACCGTGTTTGTTCAGCCAGGCATGCAGCCGAACCGGGGTTATTGCCGCGGTCACCCCGTCACAGCGTGCATCCCGGCGGGTGATTGATGTTCTGTGCGACCATACTGAGGATAGACGGTGACATGCCGAGGGATTCCCACGAAGGTTCGGTGCGACCGGTATGAGTTCTTTTGACAGCATGTTCACGTACTCCAGCGCGCTGGGGGCCAATGACTACACCGCGGGGACGTTTCTCATCGATGCCGCGACCGGTTTGATCACGTGGTCCGATACGCTCTACCGGATCCACGGATACCAGCGGGGAGAAGTCGTACCCACCGTCGAACTCGCCATGGCGCACAAACATCCGGACGACAGGGCAAAAATACTGGAAATGAACGCCGCTCTGTCTCAAGCCGGAGGGCACTTCTCTTGCTATCACCGCCTCATCGACTCCTTCCAGCGCGAGCACAGAGTGCTGGCTTCCGGGGAGGCCGTTCTCGACGCGGATGGCAGGCTCTTCTCCATCGTGGGAATCATGGTGGACCTGACCTCAACAGTCCACTCCGAAACTGAACGGGCCACCAGGGATGCCGTCGCCGGAGCCGTCCGCGCCCGCGCCGTCATCGAAAGAGCCCGCGGCATCCTCATGGGACGGCTCAGTATCGGCGCCGATGCAGCGTTCGCCCTGCTCTGCATCCACAGCAACTACACCAATATAAAACTGGCCGCCATAGCCTCCCAGCTTGTCGGCCTCGCCGAAGACCCCCGCAACGCGGCCGCTTTCGCTACCCTCGTGCATGACCTTCAATGCCATACAGCTCATGCCCCTGCGATACGCCGGGAGAAGGTCAAGCAGCCGGCCGCTCATAAATCGTAGGAACATCGTGTCCGTGGACGGGTTGCTGCACTTCACTGCAGGCATGGGAGCCCGCCCTCGAATATCACGACCGCTGGACCGCCCAGCGCCACGTACCCCCCGCCCCCGTCGGGACAGGTCTTCCCTACCCGCCGATGACCCAAGACGCCGACGGCCGAGCTGGACCGGCGGTTCCGGAGTCGAGTCGGTCAGGCAGCCAGACGGGCTGTCGGCGCTGGGACCGGGGTGTAGGTGGTGCCGTCGCGGAACATGGCCCAGAGGACGTTCAGTCGGCGGCGGGCCAGGGAGAGCATGGCCTGGATGTGGGTTTTGCCTTCAGCGCGTTTTCGGTCGTAGTAGGTCCGTGAGGCGGGGCAGCTTTTCAGGGCAGATAGGCCGGAGAGGTAGAAGACCCGCAGGAGCCTGCGGTCGTAGCGGCGGGGCCGGTGGTGGTTGCCGGTGATCCGTCCGGAGTCCCGGGGTGCGGGTGCGAGCCCGGCGACGCCGGCGAACCGGTCTGCGGTTTCGAAGACGGTGAGGTCTCCGCCGGTGGCGCCAAGGAACTCCGCGGCGAGGACGGGGCCGAAGCCCGGCATGCTCAGCAGCACCCGGGTGTGGCGGTGTTCGGTGACCTTCTCGCTGATCAACGCGTCCAGCTCGGCGAGTTCCTCGTTCAGGGTGATGATTTCCCGGGCGAGGGCCGCGACAATCAGTTCCCCCACATGCTGGGCGGGGACGGTCGTGTGCTGGGACTTCGCGGCATCGACGGCGGCCTGCGCGACCGCGGCGGAGGAGCGGGCGCCGTGTTTCTTCAGCCAGGCGTGGATCCTGGTTTGGCCGGTGCGGCGGATCCCGTCCGGGGTCCGGTGTTTGGTCAGCAGCAACAGGGCCGCCTTGGAGCGGCTGTAGTCAAAGGCCCGCTCCAGCGCCGGGAAGTATTCCAGCAGCTGGGCCTGCAGGCGGTTGATCGCCCGGACCCGGTCCGCGGATTTATCGGCCCGCCGGGCGGTGAGGATCCGCAAGCCCGTGCTGATCTCATCCCCGGCCCGCAGCGGCTGCAAATCCCGGCGCATCCTGGCCTGGTCAGCGATCACAGCGGCGTCTTTGGCGTCCGTTTTGCCCTCGCCGCGGTAGAGCTTGGAGGCGTGGTGGACGATCCGGCCCGGGATGTAGAGGACGTTCTGGCCGTGGGCGACAAGGATAGCGATCAGCAGCGCCGGGCCGCCGTGGTTCAGGTCCGTCGCCCAGATGACCTCGTCCCCGTCGGCGAGTTTGAGGACGTTGGCGATGAGGTCCAGCAGGGCCGGTTCGTCGTTGGGGATTTTCTGCGAGAGCAAACGGTTTCCGTCTGCGTCGATCACGACGCAGTGATGATGGGCTTTGCCGGCATCGATACCGGCCCACAATTTTGCCAAAACAGCCTCCAGTCTGTCGGATGGGTGGAACCCGGCAGATAACCGCGCCGTCGTGTCCTTATCCGGCGATTCAAGTCGCGTCTCTCAATCAGCGGTCGGGTCATCGCGGAGAGCGCGGGCGGCCAATCCTTCGGAGCCGTCACGGATGAAACCGTCCGGCCACAGCAATCCAAGCCATACCCGCCTCCCCCGGGTAGCCACGACCCTACAACGGCCACGGAACCACCCGTCAACACCATAAGGACAGCAACCAAAAAACGTCGCAGACGTAAGAAAAGGGCCAGGGCTGGCCGGAGCCCTGCGACGGACAGCACTGGACCCCACAGCCGGCCGCGCCAGCGGACGCCCGCTAACTGGTTGGAGCGCAGCGGAAATCAGGGCCTGGCTATGGTGGAACGGTCCCGCCGGTTGCAGCTACTTCTCCCCCGAGCAGACCTCCTGGTGGGCTATTTCAGCCAGCGGGGCAGCGCATGGGGTTACGGAGTATTTTTGGGAAACGCCCGGCAGCGGCGCAGACGGGCGATGCCATGTCCGTGGCGGACGGCCCCGGAGCCGGTGGAGCCGCTGACAGCCGAACAGATCCGGGAACTGGAAGAGGCATGGCCGAGCTGGCCGCGACCCAGGATGCACCGGAGCTGACGAACTTCCATGCCTGCACCCGCACGGGCCGGCCCTGGACCGAAGACCCGGCAGCCGTCAGGGCGGTAGCGACAACGCCGCGGGAGTTCCCGGCACCGGAATACCAGCCGCCAAGGTAGCAACGGCAAGGCCGGCCGCCGGCCCCGCGCCGGTCTAAGAGTCCCTGCCCAGAACCGGGTCCCCGGGAACGGCCTGATAAGGAGGTAGTCGAGGCCGCCAGGGCTGTCTGTGACAGCAGGAAGTTCACGAGAGTCAGCGGGTCCATGAGGGGCCTGTTGCTTCCCCTCAAGAGGTAGGACCCTCCCGCGCAGCTCAGAGCTGGGGGGCCTCCGCCACTGGTCTACTTGGCCTGGTCGTTCTTGTCCGGGGTTTCCGGCACGATGCGCTGCAGGAGCGCGTCGTGCGCCTTTTGCAGGGTCTCTGCTCTGGCTTCGGCCGCGGCCACCCTCGCCGCTGCGTCGGCTGCGGTGTTGCTGGCCTGCTGTTCGGCGGTGCGTGCCTGCTCCAGCTGCGCCTTCATCGCCGCGGCCTGGGTGTCCAGTGCCGTGATCCGTGCGGTGAGTTCGGTGACGGCGGCGTCTTTCTCGCCCGTGACCTTGTCCAGGTCAGCGACGAGTTCGGAGATCTCCAGCGCCAGGTCCTTCTTCTCCTGCGCCCAGACCGCTTCCTCGGCGGCGTGCCGCTCATTGGCCACGGCGGACGCTTCGGCCCAGCAGGCACCGGCCAGGCGCGCGGCCTGTTCCAGCACTGTTGCCGGCGTCGCGGCGACCTGGCCGCCCGCGGCCTGCTTCTCCTCCACCCATTCCTTCAGGTAACGGGTGGCATCGGCGTTGCTCACACCCGCCGCTGCCCGCACCGTCGAGACGGTCGGCCGGCGCTCGGCACTGATCTGCTCCGCAGCAGCAAACACACGGTCTTTCACACTCAACGCCACGGCGACAACCTCAAAAGTAGTAGTAGGAGTAGTAGCAAAACTACTACTCCTACTACTTTCTGGCAATACCGCCGCCCCGAACTGCCTCATCGGCTTCTCGTTTCCGCCGGATCCGGGAACGGGGGGCCCGGCGGACGCCCGGGACCGGCGCGTCCGGGGGCCTCCAGCATTTGCGCGCGCGCCCTGGCGGGAGGGCCGTGGCAGGATGGGGTCCATTATGGACAGGCGGTTACGGCGCGCTCCGGACGCGGAATGGGTGTTGATGTACCGGCACGGGCTGAGCCGGAAACGCATCGCTGAGCTCGTGCGCGTTCATCCCGCCGTCGTCGGCTATCACCTGGTCATCGCCCGCCGCCGGGATCTGGATCTTGAGGCCGAACACCAGGCCGCTGCGGGCGCCAGAACCGGCCCCTCCCCCAGGAGCCTTGCCCGCATGGAGGAGGTCATCGCCTGGATTACGGCCAAGAGCCGGCTCCCCCGCGGCCACTCGGAGAACAGGGGTGAACGGTCCATGGCCCGGTGGCTCTCGGAGCGCCGGCGCGAAGCAGCCGAAGGAACCCTTGACCCGGCATACCGCGACGGACTCGCACGGGTTCCGGAATGGGCCGGGAACCACAGGGCAGCTGCGGACGAAGCCAGGTGGCACGACCGTCTCGCCCAGCTCGTGGAGTTCCGACACGAAGGCCACGACTGGCCACGCCACCACGACTATGACTCAGAGCGCGAACACACCTGTGTTTCGTCAAGTTTAAGTAGGCCGTTTCAGCGCTAAGAATTAGGCCACGTCGGCTCTTTTCTGGTCCATTTCAGCGGTTGGCTATTTCATGAGGGCATTTTTGACCCGGTAGGACTCGCCGCGGAACTGCAGAAGCCGCCCGTGGTGGACCAATCTGTCAATGACGGCGGCGGCCATGTTGTCGTCTCCGAACACGGTGCCCCAGCGGGAAAACTCCAAATTTGTTGTGATGATCAGGCTTCGTTTTTCATACCCGTCCGCGATCACTTGGAAGAGTAGCCTGGCCCCTTCGGCGTCGATCGGGAGGTAGCCCAGCTCGTCGATGGCCAGGAGCCGGTTCTTGGCCAGGGAGGCCAGTTCCTTGTCGAGGCGGTCTTCGTCCTTGGCGCGGCGCAGCATCATGACCAGGGCGGAGGTGGTGAAGAACCTGGCGGGGATGCCCTGCCGGCAGGCGGCGGCCACCAGGGCGGTGGCCATGTGAGTTTTGCCGGTGCCCACGTCGCCGTAGAGGACCAGGTCCTGGGCCCGGTTGATGAAATCCAGGGATTCGAGAGGTCCGCGGCCGTAGTCCTCCGGGAACCTGACACTGCTGTAGTCGAACCCGGTGAGTGTTTTCATGGCCGGCAACCTTGCGGCCTTCAACAGCCGCTGGCGCCGTGACTCCTGCCGGGATTCGTGCTCGGCGACCAGCACCCCGTGCAGGTATTCACGTTGCTTCGGGGTGCCCTTCTCGGCCCAATCGGTCAACACGCTGCCGGTCAGCGAGGCGTGCTTGCCCGCCTCAAGGAGGTCCTGGACGGTGATCGTGCTCATGCTATTTCTCCTGTGGTGGTGTTCAGGGTGGTGAAGGTGTCATAGACGCTCAGGTCCACGTTCGTTGCCTCCGGTTCGGTGCCATCAGCCAGACGGCGGGCCAGCATGCCCAGCATGGCCATGTCCGGTGCATCCCCGCGCTGGATCAGGGTGTCGGCAGCGGCCACCGCGGCATCGAATCCCGCCACCGATGAGGCAGCATCCACCGAGTTGAGCAGCCGGCGCCGATCCGTGGCCGTGGCCCGGTCCAACCAGTCACGCACCGGGTCCGTCACCAGGGCCCGCAGCGGCGAATGGGACCACGCCCCGGGCTTCGTCACCAGCAACGGCACCAGGGAAGCAGGGTCAAAGACCGTCTCGGCCTGCTTGCCGAAGACGCGCGGGAACGTGCGGACAGGTTCGGAATGCTCATCAAGGATCTGCACCACGTCGTGTCCCAACCCCACCGTGAGCATTCGCCCGTGGAAAGCGGGCCCGGCGGCGTACGTGTTCCCGTCAATGAGCAGGTTCCCGGTCTTGTCGGCCTTGCGCGATTCGTAGCGCACGGCATCGAAACCGATCCCCGGCAGGTCTATGGACGCCGCAACGTCCTGGGCGAACAGCTCACCCAGGGGCAGGCCCTTGCGGTAGTGCACGGTGGTGGCCAACGCGTCGCAGCGCGCCATGAGGTCCTTGTTCAGCCCCTCCAGGGTGGCGGCCTCCGGCTCGGGGACCATGAAGTTCCGGCGCAGGAACCCCACCGCGTTCTCCACGTTGCCCTTCTCATGGCCCGAGTACGGATTGCAATAGCGTGACTCGGACCTGTAGTGGAGTTTGAAGGCGCCAAACAGCTTCGTCTCGGTCACCCGGGTTCCCACCCGATTTCCGATGCCCGTGGCATTATCAAAGACCATGTGCCGCGGCGCAGCCCGAATGTGCTCAAACACCCTCCGCAGCCCGTGGGCCACGCATTCGGCGGTCTCGCCCCGATACGCCTGCACGAAGCGCATGTTCGAGAACGGGAAGGTCACCACCAGGATATGCAGGACCTGCCGGATCCCGGCAACGATGGCCTCGGCCTGACCGAAGTCGACCTGCACGGTGCCGGCAGGCCAGACCAGTTCGGTAAACCCCTCACCGGGCTGCCGGTGGGCGGCCAACCATTTCTTCACGTACCGCTGGACCGGTGAATAGGTGGCGGTAAAACCATGCTCGTCAACGAGCCGGTCGAAGATCCGCTTCGCCGTATGCCGCTGCTTGCGGTTCCGGCGCTGATCCTCGATGAGCCACCGCTCAATGATGTGCTCGAACCCGGTCAGCACCGAGGCCCCCGGCCTGGCCAGCGGTGCCCGCGGCGCCGGGGAGAAGTCCTCCTGCTCGGCGTACTTGGCCGCCGAGGTCCGGCTCACTCCAAGCCTTCGGGCGATCTGACGCACCGGGACTCCCTGGGAGTCGAGTCTTCTGATATTTTCTTGAACGGACATGGGTACCGTCATCTCACTTTCCAGCCCTTCCGGCGCATACGCTTCGCAATGGCAGCACCGTAAGGAACCTATCTGGGGGTGGCGGGCCCATGTCCCCAACACTCTGGGAAAGGCCCCCGACCACCCGGGTGATCTCTAACTTCAGGCAACGGAATTTGTCAAATCAAATGAGACGTAGTGGTTGTTGTAAATGCACCGAGGGCGCGGCTCTTTTTGCCGGGTCGTTGATCGCCGCCTTCAGCGGCAGCGGAGGTGCGGCAGGACGGCGGACAAACCGCTCGGGATGCGCGCCGTACGCCCGGTCCAGGGTGTGCTGGCGTTGTTCACGCACGTCCTCGGCTGTGCCGTAGTGCACGCTGGCCGGGGTGTGATAGCCGATCCCGGAATGCCTGTGCTCGTGGTTGTAGTAGGCGGTGAATCCTTCCATCCAGGTCCTGGCCTCGTTCACGGAGTCGAACCGTTCCGGGTAGTCAGAGGTGTATTTCATGGTCTTGAATTGGGCCTCGCTGAACGGATTGTCATTCGATGTATGGGCTCGGGAATGCGACCTGGTGATATCCATGTCCACCAGCATCGAGGCAAGGGCTTTGGACGTCATCGCCGCCCCACCATCGGCGTGCAGGTACCCCGGAGGGTTACCACCGGTCTCGGCGACAATCTCCTGCACGAGGTCCGCGGCCAGCTGGCCGTCCTCGATACGCTCGATGCGCCAGCCCACCACGTAACGGGAAAAAATATCCAGCACCACGTAGGCGTGATACCAGATTCCCTTCGCCGGGCCACGCATCTTCGTTATATCCCAGGACCACACTTCGCACGGTTTTGTGGCCATGAGCTCCGGAATCACCTTGGTCGGATGAGTGGCTTGCCGTCGGCGTTCCCCGCCCATCTTCGCGTCCGCCAGCACGCGATACATGGTGCGCTGCGAACACCAGTACCGCCCCTCGTCCAGCTCACGGACATAGACCTGGGTCGGTGAAAGGTTCGCGTAGTCTTGGCGGTTGAGCACCGACAGGATCTCGGCACGCTCGGCCGGCGAGAGCTCCGCCGGGTGCTGGGCCTTGGGCCAGGGCCCGTGCATCCGGGGCTTGGGCGCGGCCTGCCGGTGATGGGTGGCCCGGGAGCGGCCCACCAGCCTGCAGGCCCTCACCACCCCGAGGTGCCCGGTCAGTTCCGTTGCGGTTGCTGATTGCCACGACTGGTGTGCGGTGCTGGTGATTGCGCGTTCTTCGATGAGAGAGCTTCCAAGAACGCGACTCCTTTTCCCAAGGTATCCAGGGCGGCATCCGAGGAAGCCAACTTCCCGCGGGTCCGCTCGTGTGCGGCCCGCTCCGCGACCAGGTCCTTGGTCAGCTGGGCGATCTGGGCCTGCTCGTCCGTGTTCTTCGGCCGGCCCCGGCGTGCCGCCGGCTTCGCGAGCCTGCCCGCATCGAACGCGGCCCGCCATTCCTGGATATGGGAATCGTAGAGCCGTTCGCGGCGTAGCACTGCGCCCTTGGAACCGTTCGGTGCCGCATCGTATTCCTGGACGATCGCGCGTTTGAACTCGGCGGTAAAGGTCCTGCGTGCCGACCGGTTGGAACGCGGGCCCTGCTCCGCTGATCCTTGGTCCTGGCTGGCTATTTCTTCCGGTACGGGCTGTCCAGTCCCTGCTGGTGTGGATGTATTCATGGTGAAGTTTCCCTCCTGCCTCCAGCCTCTATTCTCGTTCAAGAAGCGGTCTCTAACGAGTCTGGCCGATAGGGCAAGCCCCCGAAACCTGATTCCGGGAAGAAAAAACTGGCCTAATTCTTACCGCTCTTTTGGCCTGAAACGAGCCACCAACATGGCTCAAATTCCTGGCTGAAACGGCCTACAGATAGTCGATCACACACACACACCCTCGGAGTGTGGATCCACGCCCAGCGATACAAACGCCGCCGCGGCGATCTCGACCCCACCAGGATCAGGCTTCTGGATGAGGCCGTTCCCGGTTGGCAGCCCGGGAGAACCAGAGGCCGCCCTCCCCGCCGGTGACTGGTTCGGGTTGTGCCCATTGGGGGCAGGTGGAGCCCTCCGCACAGCTCAGGCTGTCCCCACTGGCGTTCAACCCCGCCCGCCGAAGGCCCGCGCCGGCGCCCGGGTCGCTGACTGTCGTAGCCGCCGAGCATAATGAGATCTGCGTGATCATGCATCAGATGCACTTCGACATGATTGCGCTTTTTCTTGGTGTGTCGATTCGAACATATATTCTAAAGTGGTGGTATGGGACCGGATCAGGCGGGCAGGCTGCAGGCGCAGTATGCGCGGCGGGCATCCCCGATTGGGCTGACGGTGGAAGAGCTCGATTTCGAGCACTTCCCGTCCAAAAACGGGTTCCCCGGAATCCCGGTGAAGGCGTGGATCAGGTTTCCGAACTGCGCCGAGCTGGTGGACGGCGAGGTGTACGCCTGGACGACAAAAGCCGTCGAAGTGACCTGGTGCGACGGGCCACTGACCCGCCGGACCTGGGTATGGAGTTCGGCGGTAACCCGCCGGGAAGAAATGATGAACAGGAACCTGGGAGAACGCGTAAACCGTGACAGCAGTAGCGAATGAAACAACCCTGGACGTTGACGTTGACGTCCGGTTCACCCCGGCCGGCACTCCACTGGCCGTCCGGTTTGATGACCGGATCTGGGCCGTGGCGGCCGACCCGGTGCACTGGTTCACCCGGGACGCCTGGTGGAACACCCGGCGTACCGCGGCCGTCGGCAGCGGCGACCTGGTGAGCATCGAATATTGGAGGATTCAGGTGCGTCTGGGCACTTCAAGCTCGGCCCTGCTGACGTTCACGCTGCGCCGGAATCCGCTCTCCACCCAGTGGCTGCTGGAAAGCATCAGCGACTAAGCCACAGTGACCCCTCAGACGATCAGCGATCAGACCTGGGCCGGCATCCGGACCGAGTTCACGCTGCCGGCCCTCGCGCAGGTGCACCGCCGGCTCTCCGAACTAATGGAAGACCCGGAACCGCTCATGCGGCAGCTCGTCCGCGTCTTCATCGACGACGGCACCTTCTGCCCGGGATTCCAGTTCCTCCCCGGCGGACAACTCCAGCCAACCGTCACGGCACTCTTCCGCAGAGCCATGGAGCTGGAGATCCCCCACAACTACTTCACCCTCTGGATGATCACCCCGTCCAGGGACCTGGCCGGGACCCGCCCCGTCGACCACCTGAAGACGAACACCGCTCCCCTACTCCGGGCACTGGAATCCTACCGCTGGCGCTAACGCCGGCCCTTGACGGGACCGGCCGGGTGCGTAGCGTTGGCCCATGGGACTCATCTACGACAACCCTGACATGGCAGCCCTGACGCTGACGCGGCTCGCCGCCGAAGAATCCGAGGGCCCCGGCGCCCTGGAGGGGCGAATGCGTGACTACCTGGACGACCTCGAACAACGCAACGGCACCGCATACCTCGAGCTGGTGGCCATCACCCTCGCCCGGGTCCACTTCAAAACCCTGGACGACCTGGCCCGGACCACCGGTGCCGACGCCGCCGAACTTCTTGACGCCGCGGAAGTCGAGGCGCTAGAGGGTTCCTAGGCGCAACACGGCATACGGTGTCCAGGTGGATTACCGGCACGATCCAGGCACCCGACGGCCGCCACACACCCCGCCACCGCATTGAATTTGGGCGGGTATTTTCAGCCGTGGAGACCAGGGATTGAGGGCACGCAGAGGCAGTGAAGGCCGGCACCTCTTCGAGTGCCAGCCTTCACTGTTTCAGGAGCTGTTGATCAGTCTTTCGCGGCTACGGCGACTTCCGGGATCTGTGCTGAAGCAATGCATTCAGCGGCTCCTGCAAAAGGCGCGTCAGTTGGCTTCCCACTCGGCCGTCTTAGCCTCCAGCTCGACGAACCTGGCGGCCATTGTTGCGTTGCCTCGTGTGAGCTTCCTAATCGTTAGGTCTTCGGCCTTGGCGTTCGCAAGCCGCAGGTTGTTGGCCGACTTGTGCAACGCCTCTTTCGTCTTCTCCAAGTCTTTGATTGCTTCGTCGATGCGCTTGATTGCCTCCACGAAACCGTCGGAGGCGAGCCGCCAGTTCCGGCCGAACGCGTCCTTGAAATCATCTACCTGCTGCTCGAAGTTCGTGATATCGATGTTCTGCGCCTTAACCAGCGCGAGCTCGGCCTTGTACTTGAGCGAGTTCATCGCGGCGTTCCGCAGCAGCGCGATCAACTGGATAAAGAACTGCGGCCGGATGACATACATCTTCGGGAAGCGGTGAGAAACGTCGACGATCCCCGTGTTGTAGAGCTCGCTGTCGGGCTCGAGCAGAGAGACCAGCACGGCGTACTCGCACCCCTTCTCGGTGCGGTCTTTGTCCAGCTCCTTCAGGAAGTCTTCGTTCTTGTGCTTTGTCGCGGTGCCGTCGTTCTCGTTCTTCATCTCGAACATGACCGAGACAATCTCAGTACCAGCACTATCGGAGTCGCGGAATATGTAATCGCCCTTGCTACCGGCCCGGGCATCGTTGTCCTTCTCGAAATAGGAGAGCGGGAAGGCTGTGGCACGGATGCGGTTGAACTCGATCTCGCAGTGCTGTTCAAGAGTTTCACCGACCATCTTGGTCGACAGCTTCGCCTTCAGGTCCCGCAGTCGCTCAATCTGTTCTTCACGGTCCTTGATCTGGGTTTCGTACTTGTCCTTCAGGGACGCCTCCCCGAGCTGCTTCGCAAGCTCGGCTCGTTCGAGACCACTCTTGAATTCGTCCCGCTCCTTTTCCACGGTGCTGACTGCCTCGGTGATCGCAAGTCTCTGCACGATCTCAATAGCCTCGAGCTTCGCCGTGAGGTCTTGGATCGCGGTGTCCTTCGTCGAGGCGGTCTTCTGAAGTTCGTTGACGAGCCTCGCTTCGGCCAGTTCTACCGATGACTGTTTCTCCTGCTTCGTCTGTTCGAGCTCGTTCACGAGCGCGTCGCGCTCCTTTTCGACGGCACTAAGCGCCTCGGCTACAGCGAGCTTCTGTGCGACCTCACCGGCATCGAGCTTCGCCTTCAGCTCCTGGATCGCGGCATCCTTGGCCGCCGCAGTCTTCTGAAGTTCACTGGCGGCCTTCGTCTCCGCGAGTTCGAGAGCCGTGGCCTTGTCTTGCTCGGCCAGCTCGAGCCGCTCGTGGAGCTGCTGTTCGAACTCAGCATCGCGAACCTGCTTGACGATGTCGGCGTAGCCGGCCCCATCGATAGTGAACGTCCGTCCGCAGTGCGGGCACTTGATTTCATGCATAGCTGGAACCTCAATCAGGCTATGTCGACCCCGAACGGCCGCACTTGTGTGCCCCTCTGATCTTTCAGAGGGGAGAAGAATTGTCGAGATACGCCGGTCTCCGGCCTGCACAAGCCGGCGTTCGGCGCAGATATTGGTGATGTCTCGGGGGCTGTTGATGGCTTAGCTGTCGGCTTGTCAATCAAATCTTCAGCAGTCCCATCTGGTTTACCCGGGGATCTGGATCCGTGCGGCTTCCTGCATCAGCGGGGTGGAGATCATCACGGTCGAAGCGCCGGGCGCAATATCGAAAGCAATGAATCCGCGAGTCTTGTCACCCGGCAGAACGTCGCCAGAGCCAAGCTGGTTGTCCGCGAAGAGGCTCAGATCGGCTTTGCGCCCATCAGCGTCCTTGGCCGAGAAGTAGAACGGGTTGGAGCTGGTCTTACCCGATTCTGTTTCCCAGAGGACGTCCAAGAGCAAATAGCTGCCATTCTTCGCCGCGGTGGCGAATGCCGTGGTGGTGACAGCGTCAGTACGCACTGCGGACACGATCGTAATCTTGGCGACGTCTCCGTTGCCCATCTTGACGCTGAACGGAGTACCAACTGCGGGGCCGGCAGGAGCGGCTGAGGCCGCCGGCGCCGGCGCGGCAACTGCCGGAGCAGCAGTAGCGGCCGGGGCCGCCGCAGCCGCAGCAGACGACGGCGCCGCGGCAGGACTCACGTCACTGGCCGTGGTGGTACCGCCGGAACAGGAACCAAGGGCAATGCCCAGAACCAGGACGCCTGCCGGGACGAGGAACCGCTTCTTCTTGAAGAACGGCCGCGGCTGAGGCGCTGCAATTCCAGCGGTCACGGGCTGTTCTGAGATCTCGTGGGACATGTGGTGCCTTTCTAGGTGCATGAATGATGGGAGTGCGGGAAGTTACTGCTTTTCCCATTTGCCGCAGCGGGTTGAATTGAAGTCCTGGCCAGCGGAGAGGGCCACGACAGGGCGCCCTCCCCCGGGAATGTCGTTCTCGATGATGTCGCCGCCGTTGCTGCCGCTCCGGTAGATGCCCCAGTAGCAGGACGACCCCACGGCCTCGACCGCGCGGTAGGTGCCCGGCTCGATATCGGATCCGACAGTCCAAGTACCGTCGCTGACGGTGTTGGCCGCTTTGGCCTTCTCGGCGCCAGTGACAGCCTCCTCGCGAACCTTGACGGCGGCGTCCGCTGTCTTCACAGCAGCATCGGCTTTGCCCACCTCGGCCTCCCGAGTAGTCACCTTGGCTTCACGGGCGGCGATGCCGTTCTGCAGCGAGTCGTACTTCGACTTCATCGACTCATAGCTGGACTCGGCCGAGTCCCGCTCGGACTCCACGGATGCCTTCTCCCCCGCCAGCACCGCGTAGGCGTCGCTGGATTTCGGATCCGGCAGCGTGGTGCCGATGGCGGTGGCCCCGGCCAGCAGGGCGACGACGGCGACTGCAGCGAAGATCCGTCGCTTCCGTGCCGGCTTTGCCTGGCCAGAAGGAGACTTCCCTTCGTGCAGCACGTCTTTGATGTGCGTTTCCGCTGGCTCGTTCGTCTCGGTGTTCAACATGCTCTCTTCCTCTGATCTCGGGTAGCTGCTGAACGGCGGCGGGATACCGATCCCCCAATGCGTGGTTCCCCGCCGCCGTCGCAGCCCCTGAGGATTCCCTGGCAGCTGCAGAATCGAAACTACGGCGGCCCGGCTTCGGCATCACCGAAGATTGCTGATAACCCCGGTTATCAGGACTTCCAAGGTGGGATTCGCCCGTCCGGTTAGGCTGGGGGTCGACGTCGTAAGGAGGCGGAAATGAATGAAGCAGAAGCCCTGCACATGACGCTCTCGGATGTGGCTGCCCTGGGGCAGGTCCAGCGCCCGGTCGTGTCGATGTGGCGCAAACGCAGCGCCGGGTCAGCTCGTCCGTTTCCCGAGCCCGCCGCACAGGAGGGTGGCCGTGAATTGTTCGACGCCGACCAGGTCGCCGGCTGGTTGGCGGCCACGGGACGGGGGAACAACCCGGAAGCCGTGAGCGATGCCGCCGCTTTCGCCCGGGTGCCCGGTGCAGCAGCCGGCAGTGCCCAGGGAACCACGCTGGACGCCCTGACCGCCCTGCTGACGCTCAAGGCAATGACCGGCCACGCGCTGGGGACATTGAGCACAGCTGAACTGCTGGATCTGGCGGACGAATGCGACCCCGACGACTGGTTCCTCTATTCGGAACTGGAGGCCAAGGGCGCGTCGCTCTCCTCCACGGCAGCGTTCGCGGACCGGCTGGTGGACAGTGCTTACAACGCGCCTGCTGCTTTCGAGCAACTCCTGACGGCGCGGTTCCGGACGGGGCAACGGGAACCCTCGGATACCGCCCTCACCGACTCTGCCGTGGGGCTGGTTGCCGCTGCTGCCGTCGAACTGGCTGCAAACCTGGGCGGGAGCCCTGTCTTTGCC
Source organism: Arthrobacter sp. U41 (assembly GCF_001750145.1). Classification (NCBI taxonomy): domain Bacteria; kingdom Bacillati; phylum Actinomycetota; class Actinomycetes; order Micrococcales; family Micrococcaceae; genus Arthrobacter; species Arthrobacter sp. U41. Next base: position 17,895 of record NZ_CP015733.1, on the reverse strand, counting down.
GACGCCACGAGTGGCGGCAGCGACCTCCTAATGGGGGTCGTGCGCGCAGCCGGCGAGAGTTCTTCCGTCACCTTTCTGACAACGGACGACGACGACGGCGCAGGCCGCCTGGTGCGCCGGCGCCTGCGGGTGCACGGCGTGGAGGCCGGACAGACCCGTGTCGATCCCGGCGGCGAGTTCGCCGTTCACGGACCTGTAGTACACGTGGCGCAGTACCCGTCCCCCGGTGAATCCGGCATGGACGCGGGGCAGATTCTGTCAGCGGTGGAAGACCTTCTCCTGGAGATGGACGATCAGCAGCGGGCTGTCATCATCGCCCCGGCAAGGGTTCTCTGCGATCTGCCGCTGGACGGCGGCCCTGCAGGGCTCCGTGCGGGGCTGCTGCGGATCGGCCGGGTGCGCGCCATCGTGCGGCTGCCCCAGGGCCTGCTGCGTGCCAAGCCCCGCGAAGCACAGGCGCTCTGGGTGCTGGGACCGTCGTTCGCTGAGGTTCCCATTGCCGAACGCTGGACCATGGTGGCGGACCTCAGCACCCAGGACCTCACAGAAGACGTGAAGCAGGACCTGGTCAGCGACATCGTTGCCTCCATGGGAAACGGCGCCACGGTGCGCGCCCACTCCTTCCGCTTCGCCCGGCTGGTGCAGACCCGTCTGCTGCTGGCCAGCAGGAAGTCGTTGGTGGCAGCGCCACCCCACCGTTCGGCTCGGATGCCCGATGGTGCCGAGGCAGCACTCCGGGTGGAGGAACTCGTGCGCCTGCTGCAGTCCAGCGAATCCAGAGAATCGGTTGCCTGGAACGTCCTGCCCGCAGAGTCGAACGCGAAGGCCCAATCCGCCTCCGTTCAGGAACTCATCGCCGCCGGCTCCCTCAAGTACATCAAGGGCAACCGGGTGGAGGATGCGGACCTGGCTCCGCAGGAGGGGACCCGGGTCTTGGGTCCGGCGGAGCTGCTTGACCCGCACAGCGCACCACCCCGGCATATCGGATTGCTGGACCTTGCAGCAAACTATCCCGCGAGCCGTCTGACTCAGCCCGATGATGTTGTCTTCTGCACCAGCCCCCGACCCGCGGCGGTGGTCGATAATCAAGGCGGCTCCGCCGTCGTGTTTCCCGCCCGGGTGCTGCGGATCGATGCCGGCGACCCCAATGGGCTGTTGTCCGACGTCGTCGCTGCGGACATCAACGGCCTTTCCGCAGCGGACAAAGCCTGGCGCCATTGGCGCCTGCGCCGCACACCGGATGCCCAGCGGAACAAGCTGGGCGAAACTCTCGCCCGGCTGCAACACGAGCAGCAACAAGCCCGCGAACGCCTCGGGTGGCTCGATGAACTCGCTACCCTGATTACGGACGGCGTAGCCGGCGGAAGCCTCACCCTGACAGACCCCAGCACTAGGCTCGCCGAATCCCAGACCAAAGGAACCCAGTAATGCCCCCGAAATTGAAGGTGGAACTCGCCCCGTCCACCATGAAGGAACTCAAGGACACCCTCTGGAAGGCCGCGGACAAACTGCGCGGCTCCATGGATGCCTCCCAATACAAGGACGTGATCCTGGGCCTGGTATTCCTGAAGTACGTCTCGGACGCGTTCGAGGAACGCCGCGGCCAGATCCAGACCGAGCTGGAGGCCGACGGGCTCAACGAGGAGCAGATAGCCCAGCTGATCGACGACGTCGACGAGTACACCGGCCGCGGCGTGTTCTGGGTCTCCGAACGTGCCCGCTGGACCTACCTGGCTGAAAACGCCAAGGGCCTCCCGCCGTTGGACGGCACCGAACCCAAATCGATCGGCCAGCTCATCGATGAGGCCATGGAGCTCATCATGGCCGACAACAAGTCCCTCGCCGCCACGCTCCCCCGCATCTACAACCGCGACAACGTGGACCAGCGCCGCCTCGGCGAGCTGCTGGATCTGTTCAACTCGTCACGCTTCACCGGTCAGGGCGCCAGCAAGGCCCGCGACCTGCTGGGCGAGGTCTACGAGTACTTCCTAGAGAAGTTCGCCAAGGCCGAGGGCAAACGCGGCGGCGAGTTCTACACCCCCGCCGGCGTGGTCCGCGTCCTGGTCGAAGTACTGGAACCCCACCAAGGCCGGGTCTACGATCCCTGCTGCGGATCCGGCGGCATGTTCGTCCAGGCCGAGAAGTTCCTGGCGGCCCATAACATGGAGGGCTCGGACATCTCCGTCTACGGCCAGGAGCTCAACGAGCGCACCTGGCGGATGGCCAAAATGAACCTCGCCATCCACGGCCTCAACGCCAACCTCGCCTCCCGCTGGGGCGACACCTTCGCCCGGGACCAGCACCCGGAACTGACCGGCAACAACGGCGCCGACTTCATCATGGCCAACCCGCCCTTCAACATCAAGGACTGGGCCCGCTCCGAGTCCGACCCCCGATGGAAGTACGGCGTCCCCCCGGCCGGCAACGCCAACTACGCCTGGATCCAGCACATCATCTCCAAGCTTGCCCCCGGCGGCAGCGCCGGCGTGGTCATGGCCAACGGCTCCATGTCCTCCAATTCCAGCGGCGAGGGCGAGATCCGCGCCCAACTGGTCGAGGCTGACCTCGTCTCCTGCATGGTGGCACTGCCCACCCAGCTCTTCCGCAGCACCGGCATCCCTGTCTGCACCTGGTTCTTCGCCAAGGACAAGACCGCCGGCAAGAACGGCTCCGTGGACCGCACTGGGCAGGTGCTCTTCATCGACGCCCGGAACCTCGGCTTCATGGTGGACCGCGCCGAGCGCGCCCTCTCCGATGAGGACATCGCCAAGATCGCCAATACCTACCACGCGTGGCGCGGGACTGCTTCGGCGGTCGAGGCCGGCCTGACATACGACGACGAGGCCGGCTTCTGCTATTCGGCCAGTCTTGCGGAGGTCAAGGCTGCGGAGTACTCACTGACGCCTGGCCGGTATGTCGGTGCGGCTGACGTGGAGGACGACGGCGAGCCGATCAAGGAGAAGATCGCACGGCTGTCTAAGGAGCTGTTTACGCAGTTTGAGGAGTCGGAGCGGTTGGCAGCTGTGGTGCGAGAACAATTGAGGAGGGTTTCGTGATTGCGCCAACAGGTTGGCAGATCAAGGCGCTAGCAGAAGTCGTTGCCATCCAGCGTGGCTTCGACCTGCCCCATCACGCTCGACGGCCAGGTAATTTTCCGGTACTAACCTCCGGCGAAACAGGGGGCTTCCATGACGAGGGCCCGATCAGGGGCCCGGGAGTGACAATCGGACGGGCAACCAACCTCGGGCAACCAAAATGGTCCGACGGGGATTTCTGGCCCCACAACACCACAATGTTTGTTAAGGACTTCATGGGAAATCTCCCACGATGGGTCTTTCACTTCTTTGAGAACACCGACCTGGCCGGTTATGACTCGGGTTCGGTGCAACCGATGTTGAATCGAAACTATATAGCCAAGGTGCCGGTGCTGGTGCCACCCCCCGAAGAACAACAGGCCATCGCAGAGGTCTTGGGTGCCCTTGATGACAAGATTGCCGCCAACACCAAGCTCATCTGCGCCGCCGACCAGTTGTCGCACGCCATCTTCCTGTCAATGAACCGCTCCGAAGGTCCTCAAATTCCTTTGTCGACCACGGCAAAATTTGTGAATGGCAAGGCCTTCACGAAGAATGCGAGTGGTACGGGCCGAGTTGTCATCCGCATCGCCGAGCTGAACTCGGGGATTAGCAGTTCGACGGTATACAACGACCTCGAGGTCGGTGATCAGCATGTTGCCCGCCCAGGTGATCTGCTGTTCGCTTGGTCAGGCTCGCTGACCCTGCATAGGTGGTTCAGGCCTGAGGGTGTCGTCAACCAGCACATCTTCAAAGTCATACCCAACAACGGCTACCCGCGTTGGCTCATCTATGAGTTGCTCCGCCACAAGCTCGATGAGTTCAAATCCATCGCGGCGGACAAAGCCACCACTATGGGTCACATACAGCGCAAGCATTTGGACGACCTGGTGGCCGCACCGTCCCTCGGGGAGATCGGCAAGCATGACCAGCTCATGACAGCACTATGGGACCGAGCGCTGGCGGCAGAGGTCGAGAACCTACAGCTTGCCACCACCCGTGACGCTCTTCTTCCCCAGCTGATGTCTGGCGCGCTTCGCGTCAACGACACCGACAAAATGCTGGAAAACGTGGGTCTATGACTTCGCGCCTGAAAGCACACTTCAGCTGCCAAAGCGGAAGCTGACTCTCACACAACGTTTGAGAATTACATTCTTTCAACCAGGGGGAACCACCGTGACAGCAGCACCCGCAGTAGCCTTTTCGGAAGCCGACTGGGAGGGGATGGCTCTTGAGCTTCTGGCAGAGCCGCTCGGCTGGACGCCAGTTTCCGGGCAGGATATCGCGCCGGGCACCGGCGAACGGGAATCCTGGGATGAGCTGCTTATCCGGTCCCGGCTTCTGGCCGCCCTGCAGCGGTTCAACCCGACGGTGCCGGCCCAGTACCTGCAGCAGGCCGTCGCCGAGATCGCCTCGCCCAAATCCAACGACGCCATCACCGAAAACCACCGCATCCACAACTACTTGGTGGACGGCTACCGTCTTAGCTACATCGATTCGGACGGCAACGAGGCCAACCCCACTATTCACCTGCTCAGCTCGGACCCGGATCAGAACGACTGGCTCGCCGTCAACCAGGTCACCGTCGTGCAGGGCGATTACAAGCGCCGCTTCGACGTCGTTCTCTACTGCAACGGCATGCCCGTCAGCGTCATCGAGCTGAAGAAGGCCGGCAGCGCCACGGCCGACGTCGCCTCCGCCCACGCCCAGCTGCAGACCTACCTGCGAGAGTTCCCCATGGCGTTCCGCTTCTGTGTGTTCACGCTCGCCTCGGACGGGATCCAGGCCAAGTACGGAACACCGTTCACTCCCCTCAACCACTTCTCACCGTGGAACGTCGACGACGACGGCGAGCCGGTGGCCCCGGGATACATGGAAGACGGCGAAGCCGTGACGGCGCTGGAGACGACGCTCCAGGGTCTCTACAACCAAGAGCGGTTCCTGCAGCTAATCCGCAACTTCACCGCCTTTGATGGAGGATCGGACGGTCTGAGCAAGCGCATCGCGAAGCCGCACCAATACTTTGCCGTGACCAAAGCGGTGGGCAGCACAGTCCAGGCTGTGGAAAGCAACGGCAAGGCCGGGGTTGTCTGGCACACGCAGGGTTCGGGCAAGTCCATGGAAATGGAGCTCTACGCCAACTTGGTGGCACGGCACCCGAAGCTGAAGAACCCGACCGTTGTGGTCATCACGGACCGCAACGAACTCGACGGCCAGCTGTTCGAGGGCTTCGACCGCAGCCTGCTGCTGGCAGAGTCCCCAAAGCAGATCAAAAAACGCTCCGAGCTCCGAGAGGAACTGAGCAACCGCACCACCGGCGGCATCTACTTCACCACCCTGCAGAAGTTCGGCCGCAGCAAGTCCGAGAAGGACGCCGGCGCCGACCACCCGCTGCTGTCGGACCGCCGCAACATCATCGTGGTGGTGGACGAGGCCCACCGTTCCCACTACGACGACCTGGACGGCTACGCCCGACACCTCCGCGACGCCCTGCCGCACGCGACGCTGATCGCGTTCACCGGCACGCCGATTTCCTTCGATGACCGCAACACCCAGGACGTGTTTGGTGAGTACATTGACGTCTACGATCTCTCCCGGGCGGTGGAGGACGGCGCCACGGTGCCGGTGTACTTCGAACCGCGGCTGATCAAGGTCGGGCTTGCCTCCGACCTTACAGAGGAGATTCTGGACCAGGCCGCAGACGAAGCCACGCTGGGGCTGGACGACACCGAGCGGGCACGCATCGAGGCTAGCGTCGCCGTCGTGAATGCCGTGTACGGTGCGCCGCAGCGGATCGCGGCGTTGGCCGCGGACCTGATGGCGCACTGGGAGAACCGCAGCGCCAGAATGGGCAAATTCATCGAGGCTCCGGGCAAGGCGATGATCGTCGGCGGCACGCGGGAAATCTGCGCAAAGCTGTACACGGCGATCGTGGAGCTGCGGCCCGAGTGGCATTCCGACGACCTCGCTAAGGGCAAGATCAAGGTGGTCTACTCCGGGACCGCGTCCGATGTGCCGCCGGTCTCCAACCACGTCCGCCGCGACTCCCTGAATGCGACCGTGAAGGAACGACTCAAGGATGTGGACGACGAGCTGGAACTGGTAATCGTCAAGGACATGATGCTCACCGGCTACGACTCCCCTCCGCTCCACACCCTGTACCTGGACCGGCCGCTCAAAGGCGCGCTGCTGATGCAGACCCTGGCGCGCGTGAACCGCACCTTCCGCGGTAAGGAGGATGGGCTGCTGGTGGCGTACGCGCCGCTGGCGGAGAATCTTGCCAAGGCGCTGGGCGAGTACACGCAGTCCGACCGGAAGAACAAGCCAGTGGGTAGGAACATAGATGAGGTCGTCGGCGTGACGCTTTCGCTGGTGGACTCCCTGCGGGAGTTGCTTGCAGGGTACGACTGGAAGGCCGTGCTGCTGAAGGGCGGGCCGAAGGCGTTCCTGAACGCCGTCACCGGTGCAGTCAGTTACCTGCGGAGCCCTGGCACGCCAGGCAACCAGCCTGCGGAGGGCGAAGAGTCGCGGGCCGCGAAGTACCGCAGGTTCTCCAGCCAGTTGTCCCGGGCGTGGGCTTTGTGCTCAGGATCTGAGACGCTGGCCGAGCTGCGGCCCGAGATTCAGGTGTACGAGGAGATCCGCGTTTGGATGGCAAAGTACGACGCCGCCGACCGGCAGGCCAGCGGCGAGCCAGTGCCGGAGGAAATCCAGCGGTTGCTGGGAGAGCTGATTGCCTCCGCAACTTCGTCCGGTGACGTGCTGGATATCTACGAGGCGGCGGGCATGCCCAAGCCGTCGCTGGATGACCTGACGCCGGAATTCATCGCCAAGACCCAGCAGGCCCGAAATCCGCAGCTGGCCATCGAGGCGCTGCGGAAGCTAATCGCCGACGAGTCCGCCAAGACGACACGGAACAACGTGATCCGCCAGCGGGCGTTTTCCGAGCGGATCAGTGAGCTGATGAAGAAATACACGAACCAGCAGCTCACGTCCGCGGAAGTGATAGCGGAGCTGGTGGAGCTGGCCCGCGAAGTGGCCGCCGAGGGGCAGCGTGGTGCCCAGTTCGCTCCCCCACTGAACTCCGATGAGCTGGCGTTTTACGACGCGGTGGCCCAGAACGAGGCCGCGGTGAAGATCCAGGGCGAAGGGAAGCTGGCCGAGATCGCTCGGCAGCTCGTTGGCGTCATGCAACGCGATGTGCGCACCGACTGGACGGTTCGGGACGACGTCCGGGCGAAACTTCGCGCATCCATCAAACGGCTTCTGGTGATCAACGGGTATCCACCGGACAAGCAGCCCGAGGCAATCAAGCTGGTCATGGAACAAATGGAATCGATGGCGCCACGGTTTGCAGAGGCCCGGCTTTAGCCAGCAACCATCGACTCGTGGGTGGTCCTGGTTCAAGCCGTCACACCGGTCCTGAACCAAACTGCCATATTCAACCGACCGTGGTGAGTCGCACCTCCGGCGACAGATCGGTTGGTGCTGCCCCGCCGTAGCACCTGGCCGCCTGGCCGTCCCTTGGACGCTCCTAAAGCTGTCTATTCACCTCGACGTACAGCGCGACGTGAGAGGGTTTCCATATGGGAATTGCGGACCTCCCGGAGGCCATGTCACTAGCACATCAAGGTTTGACCGGCGCCGCCTGGCGGACACTCGACGCCGCCCGCCGCAAGCACCTGCTGTCCTGTGCCGTAGCTGCCACGGAAGCGCTGCACTGGATATGCGCCTTGGACGAGCAGCTTGAGAAGGGCAGCCCAGGATACAAGAGCCGACGCAACCAGGATACGGACGGTAGCGTGCTGCGTGGCCTCCGGCATGTGCGGGACCGCGCGATGCACCAGGTTGTCATTTGCACAGCGCAGGACGTGAGGTCATTTTTCGATCCTCCCCCCGGCGGAGTGGTCTATATCGCGTCGTCGTTTCCCATCTGGACGCCCGCCGAAATGCTCCCACAAGCTGAGGGACGGTACCGGAACGAGGAGCGCGAAAAGGCGTATGCGGAACAAATTGCCGAGCGCGCAGCATCCAAGCCCATCTTCCAAGCCCTTGGATTCTTGACACGGGAACTGACGGACAAGGTCACACTAGTGTCAACCGAGGAGCCAGGCTGGTTTCAGGAGCTATCTGACAAGGAACGTCTGGCAATCAGCCAGAGCCCCATGCTCAACTTGTAGGCCGAAAGCAACAGGAGTGCGGGGCGCACGATGTGCCCGTGAAGCGGGAACCGCGCCACACGATTCCCGCTTCATTTGCCGAAAAGACCCAAACTCACAAGACTCTGGCTGAAGACCAGAAGACCGCAGCTTAGGGAGAACCTTGTCGCGACCAGCCGCGCTGCCCGCGTCAGCTGGACTCATGGTCTGGGTCAGCTCTGACGGCTCGGCTTTTTCCTCTAGTTCCCGACAACCTCCATATTGATGACTTCGACGTCGATGATCTCGACCTCTTCGGTCCGGTGTCCTGGCTTGGTCAGCTCCAGGCTGGCGAGGTGCTTTTGCAGCCGCTTGGACATGTGAAGGAAGGTGCCCAGGGTGAGGCCTCCGGAGAGAAATGCACCGACGACGGGGATAGCTTTCGCGACCCCGTTGGCGAAGAGTTGTTTGGTCATGTTTTTACCGAGATGGCCGGCGACGTTTTTCACGATCGGATAGATAAGCCCTTTAGTGAGTGCCTTCTGCGGTAGTTTCTTAACCACATTGGCGGCGATCATGTTCGCGACTTTTGCCACTCCACCTTGGGCGATCTGCACGCCGAACATCACACCCACGAACAGGGTCAGCATGCTCTCGGTTGCTTCATCGATTTCTTCGCCATTATCGGCGAACAGATCAGGCCAGCTGTAGATGTAGGCAAGCTTCTGGGCAATTCGAAGCATGTGGCCCATGTACTGCGCCAGGTCGGCCGGGACAGTGCCGATCATTGCCCAGCCGCCGGGGAGACCTGCGAGGGCTGAGAGGCCGGTGACCTTGCTCGTCTCGTAAGCGATAGAGGTGTTTGCGATCTCAGCGATGACCTTGAGTGGGATACCCGCTGCCGCTGGACTGTCGGCGATTGCCCTCTTGATCTGTTCCTCGGTGCAGTAGCGCTTGAGTGCTGTTCGGAGGTAGGCGGCTCTATTGATCCTCACGCCCGGCAGCTTCGCCGCAGCGTCCAGCACCTGGGTGAAATTCGATCCAGGGTTATCAAACTCTTGGGTTTCGGTCATTGGTAGATCGTATCGGTGGGCTCCGACCTACACCCGTATCTGCGAGCCCGTAAATGCTGCACTCCCGTTCGTCCCACTTCCTAGGAAGTGGGACGCCAGGGGCTGGTCTTTCGACCAGGGACGACACGCCACCCGATTCCGTTCCACAACTATTCTCCTCAAGACGTCTCATGTGAAACGTACAGAAAAACCTTCGGTATTCGCGGCGGGGAGCGGGCGGAATGTATCGCGGTGGGAGACTGCCTTGCGCAGCAGCCACGGCCATTCTCCCGAAGCTGACTGCTGGAACGTATGCTTCAGAGCCAACCCAGCATCGGCTCGTCACGGCGGGACAGCCTCGCCGCCGCCATTGACCGCTGGATAAAGTGGTCGGCAACCTTCCCCTTGGCGAATACAACAAGCGAAGTCTTGAAGGTGCTTCGCGACTGATGGACCAGGGCACCTGGTGGGTGTTTGCCGGATTCCATGGGCGTTGCAACTTCCGATTATTCTGGTGTTGCAACCATCGCTTGAACCCGCCTGCCCGTCTGGAAAACCAGCCGCCCCTTATCGGCCGTTTCACCACCGACAGGGTGCCGAGTCGCTGTTACAGTTCCTTGGACACGGGTGCGTCTGCCGGCGAACACTCCCAAAGCCGGTCAATGTACGATGCTCAGAATGCTGTCGAGAAGGTAGCTCTTATGACGAACTCGGATTCCCACCTCCGCTCGCTGATCGCCGTCTTGTCCTCGTTTCGAGCGGGACATCCGGGCGTTGGATGTGATATTTCGCTGTGGAAAATCGATGGAGTAGAGCGCCCTGCGCTGGTGGTTTTCGGGAAGCCCTGGGTCGTCTGGCTGTACATCGACTCGATGTCGTTCATGCTTCGAGGAGGTCGTTCCAATCCGTACTTCCAGCCATCGGAGGCCACGGTAGCCCTGCATGTAGGTAGGGTCGGCGTTTCAGAGCCGGAGATGTCCGCCAAGATTGTGGCGCTGGCGCGCCAGCTTACTCTTGGCCACGAGCTGCAACTCAACGACGAACATTCGTGGGTTGATGCAGTCCGCTATATTCAGCAGATCGAGGGGCCCCGCGCCCCCCTCACCGGGAATTACAAGGACTTGCTCAAATCCCTCCTGAACCGCGCTCCGGACCCGGAAGGGACATTCCTCTTGGACCCGGCGGTCGCACAAGCGCGCCCCCACTCAGTTACTCCCACTACTGAACCACCTCGGCCAGCGACGTGGGAGGATCAGAACGTTTCAACGCTGGCCCGTGGTGCCGCCGTGCCGACGGTAGCTTCCACACAGCCCGAGCCCGTGAAATTCAGTCCATACCTTCACACTCGGGAGCGTCATCCTGCGGCAGTGGCTTCGCTGAGCAGCAACTGGACGACGTCCCGCTGATCACCGTATACCCGGCAGTGATCCCCGCTATTATCGGCGCATTCTTCCTATTGGTGGGGTTTCTCGGCGCGCCATACGAGTTTTACGTCGTGCTGCGTTGGGCCGTCACCTCGATGGCCATCTGGATGTGCACAATAGCCAGCGGACAGAAACGAACGGTCTGGCTGGTCGCCTTCATCGGTGTAGCACTGCTATTCAACCCCCTCATTCCCATCTACATGACACGGGAGTTCTGGGTTCTCCCCGACCTCATCGGTGTAGCCCTATTCGCAACGGCGGGAGGGAAACTGCGCGCCTCTAGGCCTGCGACCCACAACGACCAGCGCTCATTCTAAGACAAGGTCTCCTTTCCGGCACGGGATATGCGGCCGGAAATGAAGGCTACCGCCACCGCCACAATATTGAGCGCAGGAGCGTGTGACTGCCAGCGGGGCTCCAAGATTTTCACGAGGCTGCCGGCCTCGTGGCTGAGAAATACGCATTAGCCCCCGTTCGAGAACGGCGTTTTTCACTGGTCGGATGGCGGCTTTGGGCCACTGACAAGGCTTGAGTGGGCCGATCCGGTCACGTTGTGGGATCGCCTGATCTCTCTCCGCGGCGCCTATGTAAGGTATCGGTAGACCGTGGCGCGGGAGACTCCGAGCATCTTGCCGATGTCGGAGGCACTGATTCCAGTGTCTTTGAGCTCCCCTGGCGGGCGCATTCGGTTATGGTGTGCGGTTAGCGAAGGGAACCTTCCCGTACTTGTCTTTGAAAGCCAGAATCATGGCCTCCTCAAGCTTTCTTTCCGTTCCGCCTTGCACAACTTTCCAGGCCACCAGCAGATCCCTAGCATCGGCCAACTGCCAAATGTATTTGCCGCCACTGTGGCCGTGGCTTCGTCCCTGGCCCGCGACTGAGTATTCGTGGATCCGGTCCCACAAGCCTCCGCCGTTATTACGCTGACTTGCCTTGCCGAAGTATAAGACCGAAGCCCCGGGGACCCAGTTGGCTTCAAGCTCACTTATTGGCGAATCTGCTTTACGGGCCTTGTGGGTTCCGCCGAAACCCTTGGCCAGAAATTGTGGGGCCGAGGTGTTCGCCCGTATTACTACATAGACCCCCGGCGATTTCGGGATTCCACCATCATCCTGGGCGTACTGCTGCCGGACGTCCTGGAAGGTTTGAAATCCCTTAAAACCCTCGCCCACGAGTTCAAGGACAGTAAAGTGCTTCAGTTTGGCCATGCATCGGCTCCAATCGGACTGTTCTGCTGGCTGCTAATAGAGCCATCGTTGGTCGACAGTTCATGTCCTCGAAGCAACAAATACAGCGGTGGGTGTTAGATGAAGCTCAAACCGCCGACGTTCGTGCCAACGTCCCTCGAAAGCGGTGACTATTCGCGCCCGGTAGCCGGTCCTACTTCGAAGCTTCACTCAGTTTGACCAAGGGGCCCCATAAAACTTCGACTCTGAAGTCATCCCATTCTGTATATCCCGTGCCGTTCTCATGGATAAGGCCACGGACTTTCGTCACTACACGTGATGGTGCATCAAGCCGCGTTAATACACATTCCGCATCATCTGCTGTTGCGCCCCCGGACCAAACGGCTATACCAATATTGCCACTACCATCGTCAGGTAGAGCAAGGCCGGGGGCGTCAAGACTACCCATGCAGCCCTTCGCCGCGCCTCTCAACTGCTCTGGGGGCGAACTACACCCCACAAGCAAAACGGCCAATGCGCATGAGATAAATCCAAGATTCTTCACGCCCAAACACTACTCAAACGAACCCAACGTTCCTCACGAACCACGCGGAAGGGACTGCCTGCAAAAATGTCCGGTGAACGTGTGTGTGTGATCGACTATCTGTAGGCCGTTTCAGCCAGGAATTTGAGCCATGTTGGTGGCTCGTTTCAGGCCAAAAGAGCGGTAAGAATTAGGCCAGTTTTTTCTTCCCGGAATCAGGTTTCGGGGGCTTGCCTGAAGTTAGAGATCACCCGGGTGGTCGGGGGCCTTTCCCAGAGTGTTGGGGACATGGGCCCGCCACCCCCAGATAGGTTCCTTACGGTGCTGCCATTGCGAAGCGTATGCGCCGGAAGGGCTGGAAAGTGAGATGACGGTACCCATGTCCGTTCAAGAAAATATCAGAAGACTCGACTCCCAGGGAGTCCCGGTGCGTCAGATCGCCCGAAGGCTTGGAGTGAGCCGGACCTCGGCGGCCAAGTACGCCGAGCAGGAGGACTTCTCCCCGGCGCCGCGGGCACCGCTGGCCAGGCCGGGGGCCTCGGTGCTGACCGGGTTCGAGCACATCATTGAGCGGTGGCTCATCGAGGATCAGCGCCGGAACCGCAAGCAGCGGCATACGGCGAAGCGGATCTTCGACCGGCTCGTTGACGAGCATGGTTTTACCGCCACCTATTCACCGGTCCAGCGGTACGTGAAGAAATGGTTGGCCGCCCACCGGCAGCCCGGTGAGGGGTTTACCGAACTGGTCTGGCCTGCCGGCACCGTGCAGGTCGACTTCGGTCAGGCCGAGGCCATCGTTGCCGGGATCCGGCAGGTCCTGCATATCCTGGTGGTGACCTTCCCGTTCTCGAACATGCGCTTCGTGCAGGCGTATCGGGGCGAGACCGCCGAATGCGTGGCCCACGGGCTGCGGAGGGTGTTTGAGCACATTCGGGCTGCGCCGCGGCACATGGTCTTTGATAATGCCACGGGCATCGGAAATCGGGTGGGAACCCGGGTGACCGAGACGAAGCTGTTTGGCGCCTTCAAACTCCACTACAGGTCCGAGTCACGCTATTGCAATCCGTACTCGGGCCATGAGAAGGGCAACGTGGAGAACGCGGTGGGGTTCCTGCGCCGGAACTTCATGGTCCCCGAGCCGGAGGCCGCCACCCTGGAGGGGCTGAACAAGGACCTCATGGCGCGCTGCGACGCGTTGGCCACCACCGTGCACTACCGCAAGGGCCTGCCCCTGGGTGAGCTGTTCGCCCAGGACGTTGCGGCGTCCATAGACCTGCCGGGGATCGGTTTCGATGCCGTGCGCTACGAATCGCGCAAGGCCGACAAGACCGGGAACCTGCTCATTGACGGGAACACGTACGCCGCCGGGCCCGCTTTCCACGGGCGAATGCTCACGGTGGGGTTGGGACACGACGTGGTGCAGATCCTTGATGAGCATTCCGAACCTGTCCGCACGTTCCCGCGCGTCTTCGGCAAGCAGGCCGAGACGGTCTTTGACCCTGCTTCCCTGGTGCCGTTGCTGGTGACGAAGCCCGGGGCGTGGTCCCATTCGCCGCTGCGGGCCCTGGTGACGGACCCGGTGCGTGACTGGTTGGACCGGGCCACGGCCACGGATCGGCGCCGGCTGCTCAACTCGGTGGATGCTGCCTCATCGGTGGCGGGATTCGATGCCGCGGTGGCCGCTGCCGACACCCTGATCCAGCGCGGGGATGCACCGGACATGGCCATGCTGGGCATGCTGGCCCGCCGTCTGGCTGATGGCACCGAACCGGAGGCAACGAACGTGGACCTGAGCGTCTATGACACCTTCACCACCCTGAACACCACCACAGGAGAAATAGCATGAGCACGATCACCGTCCAGGACCTCCTTGAGGCGGGCAAGCACGCCTCGCTGACCGGCAGCGTGTTGACCGATTGGGCCGAGAAGGGCACCCCGAAGCAACGTGAATACCTGCACGGGGTGCTGGTCGCCGAGCACGAATCCCGGCAGGAGTCACGGCGCCAGCGGCTGTTGAAGGCCGCAAGGTTGCCGGCCATGAAAACACTCACCGGGTTCGACTACAGCAGTGTCAGGTTCCCGGAGGACTACGGCCGCGGACCTCTCGAATCCCTGGATTTCATCAACCGGGCCCAGGACCTGGTCCTCTACGGCGACGTGGGCACCGGCAAAACTCACATGGCCACCGCCCTGGTGGCCGCCGCCTGCCGGCAGGGCATCCCCGCCAGGTTCTTCACCACCTCCGCCCTGGTCATGATGCTGCGCCGCGCCAAGGACGAAGACCGCCTCGACAAGGAACTGGCCTCCCTGGCCAAGAACCGGCTCCTGGCCATCGACGAGCTGGGCTACCTCCCGATCGACGCCGAAGGGGCCAGGCTACTCTTCCAAGTGATCGCGGACGGGTATGAAAAACGAAGCCTGATCATCACAACAAATTTGGAGTTTTCCCGCTGGGGCACCGTGTTCGGAGACGACAACATGGCCGCCGCCGTCATTGACAGATTGGTCCACCACGGGCGGCTTCTGCAGTTCCGCGGCGAGTCCTACCGGGTCAAAAATGCCCTCATGAAATAGCCAACCGCTGAAATGGACCAGAAAAGAGCCGACGTGGCCTAATTCTTAGCGCTGAAACGGCCTACTTAAACTTGACGAAACACAGAACGTGCCCTAAGCGCTACGCTCCAGGTCGTCTCTCAACGCTAGGAGCACTGCCTAGAGAAGATATCGGTAGACAGTAGCGCGGGAGACTCCGAGCATCTTGCCGATGTCGGAGGCACTGATTCCTTTGCCTTTGAGTTCCTTGGCCCGGGCAGCGGCAGCGTCATCTACTTTGCGGGGTCTTCCGCCGTGGCGGTTGTTGGCCGCGGCCGCAGCGAGGCCGGCTTTGGTGCGTTCGATCATCGTGTCGCGCTCCAGCTGCGCGAATGCGGCAACAATCGTAAGCATCGCGGTGCCCATGGGCCCGGTCGTGTCCAGACCCTCGGTCAGGGAACGGAACCCTGCTCCCCGTGATCGCATGTTCTCGATAAGGTCCAAGACATGCCGGGTGTTGCGTCCCAAACGGTCGAGCTTCCATACGGTGAGTACGTCGCCGGTCTCCAGCCTGTCCAGGGCTTTGGACAGCTGAGGGCGTTCGGCTGCGGATCCACTGACGCCTTTGTCGGCAAAGGTCCGGGCTGCGCCGGCCGCATGGAGTGCATTGAGCTGCAGATCAAGGTTCTGTTCCGCGGTGGAAACCCTCGCGTACCCGATTACAGCCATGGACGTCCTCGTATTCTCTTAATGCCGAGCAATTTGCCGTTGTGAGACTATCTGTTGTTGGACGGCATTCTGAGACTTTGGAGGGGCGTGTCGAACCGCGAGTTCCTCGACATTCCTTACGTCTGTGACTGTTAGTCCAGAATGGCGGCTTTTTCACAGCTCAATTTGGCGGTTTCGCTGTCTTGTAGCCTTGGAATTCGCGACAGGTGAGTTATAAGACACGCACCTGGCCAAAGACCGGAGGGGTGTTTAGTTTCTCAACTTCTCGGCCCCGCGCCTTTTTACGGACTTGCGCTGGTCAGGTGGGGCGACTCATGCTCCGGCACGGCCCGCTCACCGGCAACAAACCCGCACAGCCCGAGCCGCTGCCGGATGCTGACGCCGAACTCGTCCGGGGAGGACAGCCGCCCGGTCACGAACCCGGCGACGGAAATGGCCCAGCTGGTGGCTGCTGGTTTTCGAATGTGCGAGTCACGGAATGAAACTTCTACCTGGTCGACAGATCGGGTCGCAGTGTCTATCTTCCCATCCTGTCGGCTCAAGGATTCCTTCTTTGACGCAGTACAGTCTCTGCCGTTCGATGGGTGACCAAACAGGCACTGCCATCCGGCGTGGAGAGGAGGCCATTGACCGCGGTGAATCACCATCCAGGGATTCAGCCACTTGGATGGTGATTTGTGCGCCGGGGAGTGGGATCGAGTTGTCGTGTTGGAGGGCCGGTTTGTAGGACGAGGGGTTTATGGCAAGGGCGCGAGGGGCCGGATTGCTGTCCAGCCTCGCTGGGAACCGGCGCAGCTTTCCGGCGGGAACCGCCTGCTGAGGCGGAACTGGCGCGGCGTTGTCACCGAGGCGAAGGCTGGAGGGATTATCATCGCGCCCTAACCATCCCCGCCGCGGCACGGCGGCAGGGATCCCCCGCGTTGTCCAGGGCCCCCAATGCCTGGGTCGGGGAGCGTGGGGATTACCGATGTTGCCGCCGGGGTGGTGGGAAGCCCGTGGCCCTGGCGGCGGACTTCGGATCCCTGGCGCGCGGGGTCCCTGGGGTCAGGGTTTGGCGTAGTCGGCGAATCCCTGCCAGTCGATCACGACACAGGGTTCCTCTCCCAAGACCCAGGCGTCGTGCCCGGGGGCCATGATGGCGAAGTCACCCGGCCCATACTCCATTTCTTCGCCGTCGTTCATGACGACCTTCATGCGACCGGAGATGAAATACCCCATGTGCGCGGCCTGACAGCTCTCCGTCTTGGCGATCGGTTTTACGTGCTCGGACCAGCGCCATCCGGGCAGGAAGGTGGCACGGCCCACGCCGCCCTGTTCCATGTTGACGAGTTGAAGTTGGCCCGTGCCACCTTCGAAGGGGCGTGTCTCCTCGGGTGAATCGAGGCTTTTACGAACTAAACCTGGCATCTTGACCTCCTATGGTTGGTACTGCTTGTTGTCGTCGTTATGCTCCGGCAACCGCGGGCTGTCAGTCGGATTCGGAACGCCCGGATGCGGGCGAATTTCAGCTGCTAGCGCCTGTGCAGGAGGGCCGGCAACGCACTGAACTGACGTGATGATATATAGACCCCATCACTCGTTTTGCCTAGAGCACAACGGTTACCGATTCAGCTGAGCCCGCGATTGACCGCGACACTTTTGCCGCGCCTCAGAAAGACCCCGCAAAGCTGACACTTGGCACGGTCTCGGCACTACGGCAGTTGGCCGTCCCCGACAACGTTTTGGACGATCGCAGGAATGACGAACGCAGGAATACCGTGCCGATGTTGTAATCGGCACGCGCTTGTTGGCTGAAACGTCGTCACTGGAGCCGTTGAGAAACGAGAGACGGTCGGCGGCGGAGACGAGCCATGAGTCCCGGGTTTGGCGTGGTGCTATCGGAGGGGTGGTATTGCCGCACCCGTGCCCGGTGCAGAGCATTGGGACCAGGCTCCCCGACGCTAGGGACAGACACGTCGGTCCCGTTGTACTGTGTCATCACAGGCGTCCGCTCGCCTTGCCCGGGAAGCCTGGCAGAGCGGAGCGGGCGGCGGTATGCGGATTCCGGGCTCAGCCGTAATCCGAAACAAAGGAATAACCAATGTCAATGGAGCCGCCGTCCATTCCGGGTCGCCCCGATGGTGCTGACTCTGCAGAGCAAGTTTCTGGATCGGAGCGGGACGCTGAGATGGCGGGGATCCGCCGACAGGCCGCCTGGATCATAGATGAGGTGCTGGCCGACCCGGCGCCGGGACAA